>CAZARJ010000235.1:0-3503 GCA_964487515.1 uncultured Conexibacteraceae bacterium
CCGACTCCGATGCGGTGGAGCTACGCACCGACACCAGCCACGGGATGCGCCGGGTCGAGGTCGTATGCGCCCGCTGTGAGTCTCACCTCGGCCACGTCTTCGAGGACGGCCCCGACCCGACCGGGCAGCGCTACTGCATGAACTCGCTCGCGCTCGACCTGGAGCGCGACGGGTAGAGAGGGGTCGGCGCGCTCAGCCCGCCGGGGCGAACGCGGCCGCCCGCAGGGCGCGGGCGAGGCGGGGGGCCGCGGTCGGCTCGACGTCGAGGTAGAGGGCGGGCTCGATCAGCTCGAGCTCGATCAGGGCCAGGCCGCGCTCCCCCGCCACCAGGTCGGCGCGCGCGTAGACCGCCTCGCCGGGGGCGAGCTCGAGCGCCCGCTCGGCCACCGCGACCGCCTCGTCGGAGACTCGCACCGGCTCGTGGGTGCCACCGTAGAGCGGCTGCACACGGAAGTCGCCCGGCGCCGCCCGCTTGCGCAGCGAGTGGCTCAGCGCGCCGCCGATGAAGACGAGGCTGAGCTCGCCGGCGCTCGCGACCGAGGGCAGGAAGGGCTGCACCAGCGTCTGCTGCTCGTAGCGGGCGAGCAGCTCCCCGAGCCGCTCGGCGGGAGTGCGGACCAGGTTCATCGCCCCGAGGTCCACCGCAGGCTTGACCACCACGTCGCTCCAGCCCTGCCGCCCCACCTCGGCGACCGCCGTGGCGGGGTCGGCGGGATCGGCCCACACCGTCGGGACGCCCGGGACGCCCGCCTCGGCGAGCTCGCGCAGGTAGCGCTTGTCCAGGTTCCACTCGAGCAGCGCCAGCGGGTTGACCAATCGGCTGCTGCGGTCGGCGCGGCGCAGCCAGTCGAGGAACTCCCCGGGCCGCTCGTGGTAGTCCCAGGTCGAGCTCGGCTTGATCAGATCGAAGGCGCTCCAGTCGACCTCGGCGCTCCAAGCGGGCGTCTCGACCGTGGCCCCGGCCTGCCGCAGCGCCGGGATCAGATGGTCGGCATCATCGTCGCGCTCGATCGGGCGCTCGCAGGTGACCAGGGCGACGTGCATCGGACCGCGCAGGCTACGCGAGGCCGCGCCGAGCTTGTGGTTCCCGGTCCATCCCACAGCTTTCTGCAAGTTCGGTGGCGAAGGACCAGGCGCCGTCTGCCGAGCTTGCAGATCTCCGCCTATCTCACGGCTATCTCCAAGGTCACTGCTCGCGGGCGCATCACGCCGCGGCGGGAGATCGGTGGCGCCGCCCGCTCACCCCTCCTCCAGCAGTCGCTTCAGGTTGGCGAGCGTGCGGCGCGCCTCGCGGTCGCCGGAGACGGCGTTGAAGGCCCGGCCGGCCAGCCTGCCGAGCGGGCCGGCGGGCAGCTCGAACTCGTTCTCGTAGTCGAAGCGGGTGCCGCCCTCGGCGGGCCGGAGCTCGTAGGAGATCCGCGCCCGCGCCCCGGCCGCCGCTTTCCCCAGCCAGTGCGCGCTGCGCGGCGGGCGGGCGGAGGTGACCTCCCAGTGCACCTTGAGCGGCACGCCCTTGAGGCTCATGCGCTGCCGGAAGCAGCTCCCCTCGCGAAGCTCCCCGGGCGGCACCTCGGAGACGTCCTCATGGATCGAGACCCATTCGCCGAGCCGCCGCGGGTCCATGACGGTCGCCCACACGCGCTCGATCGGCGCCTCGATCAACACCGACTCCCGGATCACCTCACCCACGGCGTCCGGCCTCCCGCTCCTCCTCGGCCAGCGCCCGCTGGATGGCCACCGTCAGCGACTCGGGCCGGATCGGGAATGGCGCCGCCCCGGAGGGGTCGGTGACGACCGTGTCCCCGGCCAGCCCGAGGCTGAGCTCGGCGGCCAGCTCGGGGTTCTCGGGGCTGACCGCGGCGGCCGCGGCGGCGACCAGGTCAGGGGAGGCGATCGTGCCCGGCATCGGCAGCCGCCGCGGCGGCCGGCGTCCGGCCTCGCGGCACCAGGTCGCGATCACGTCCAGGTGCTCAAGCGCGTCGGGGCCGCCGATCTGGACCTCGCGGCCGCTCGCCTCGGCGATCCGTGGAGCCTCGCGCAGGTAGGCGATCACGTCGCGGATCCCGATCGGCTGGGTGCGCCGGCGCAGCCACTCGGGCTCGGGCAGGACGGGAAAGCTGGTGGCGATCGCGCGCAGCAGCTCGTAGGAGGCGCTGCCGTTGCCGACGATCATCGCGGCGCGGATGTAGGTCAGCGGGGGGCCGTGCTCGCGCAGCGCCTCGGCGCTCGCGTGCCGGCTGTCGAGGTGGGGTGAGCCGCCACGGTCGGCGCCGAGCCCGCCCAGGTAGACGACCCTGCCCACGCCGGCCGTCCGGGCGGCGGTCGCGAAGGCCTCGGCGGCGACGCGCTCCTCGACCACGTAGCGGGGGCCGGCGCCGAGCATGTGGACGAGGAAGTACGCGCAGTCGACCCCCTCCATCGCGGCGTCCAGATCGGGATCCCGCAGCAGGTCGGCCCGATGCAGCCCGACGCTCGGCCCGAGCAGCGCGCGGCCCCGGTCGGCGTCGCGCACGAGGGCGCGGACCCGGGCACCCTCGGCCAGCAGGGCGGGAGTGAGGCGGCGCCCGATGAAGCCCGTCGCGCCCGCGATCAGGTAGGTGGGGACGCTCACGCCGCCTCGCGGCGGGAGCCTTCACCGGCCATCCCGGGGTGGCTCCTCTCCGGCCCGATCCCCGGCTCGTCCGCCGGCATCGCAGCGGTGTCGAGCGCGGGGAAGTCGAGGGCGGGGATCGAGCGCAGGTAGGCGTTGCACACGATCTCGTGGACGCGGAGCTGGGTCTGCGAGTAGACGAAGGCGCCGAGCCGGGCGAAGCGGCCGCTGCCGCGGATGCCGGGGTAGAAGTTGTTCACCTCGACGTGGGCGAGGATCGTCACCCGCTCGGGCGCCGGCTCGGGCTTGGAGCGGTCGAGCCGGCGCACGCTGACCTGCAGGTGGCCCCGGCCGCGGCCCTCGCGGGCGACCAGCAGCCCGCGCTCGATCGGCCAGGTGACCGTGCCCGAGTCGGGGCCGGTCTCGTAGCGGGGCGCGGCGAAGGTGAGCAGCGGAAGGCGCCCGAAGGCGGTCACGGTGCGCGAGCCCGGGCCGTAGACGACGCGGATCACGCCGTAAGACATCCAGCGCAGAAAGCCCCAGTAGCCGCGCGCCAGGAGCTCCAGGCTCTCGGTGGTCCAGATCCGCTCCAGGAAGGAGCGCTCGACCTCGATCTCGGCCTCCTGCAACGAGCGCACCGCGCCGGTCGCGCGGGCGGGCTCGCTGTAGCCGGGCAGGATGCGGACGGGCGCGCGCCCGGGCCGGGGCAGCAGGCGCCGGGCGAGCGCCGCGAGGAGGACGAGCGCGACCGCCACCAGCAGCCGGCGCAGGCGGAGCGGGCGCTGGCCCTCCCCGGCGGGCGCCCCGGCGCCCTCGCTGCTCTCGTCGCTGCTGCCGCTCATGCCTGACCCGGCCAGTCTGACGGCACCGGCTCCGGCGCCCGGCCGCGCCCGGCACCCCGGCGGGGGACGCA
>CAZARJ010000236.1:0-162 GCA_964487515.1 uncultured Conexibacteraceae bacterium
AGGCCTCGCCGTCGCGGTCGCTGATGTCGACCACGAGGGCGTCGGTGATCTCGTCCAGGGCGAGGACGGCGCGGTAGATCTCGCTCGTTCCCATGCGGATGCCACCGCGGTTGATCGTCGAGTCGGAGCGGCCGTAGATGATCGCTGTCCCGCGCTCGGTGA
>CAZARJ010000236.1:172-3500 GCA_964487515.1 uncultured Conexibacteraceae bacterium
GATCCGGCGGCGCAGGTCGTCGTCGAGCTCGGCGCCCTCGGCGAGGACCACGAAGAGCGGCATCCAGGCCTCGCCGTCGCGGTCGCTGATGTCGACCACGAGGGCGTCGGTGATCTCGTCGAGGGCGAGGACGGCGCGGTAGATCTCGCTCGTTCCCATGCGGATGCCGCCGCGGTTGATCGTCGAGTCGGAGCGGCCGTAGATGATCGCCGTGCCGCGCTCGGTGATCTCGATCCAGTCGCCGTGGCGCCAGATCCCCGGATAGGTGTCGAAGTAGCTGTCGCGCAGCCGCTCGCCGGACTCGTCGCCCCAGAAGTACAGGGGCATGCAGGGCATCGGCTGGGTGAGGACCAGCTCGCCGACCTCGCCCACCAGATCCTCGCCGTCGGGGCCGAAGGCGTGCAGATCCGCCCCCAGGGCTCGGCACTGCAGCTCGCCGCGGTAGACGGGCAGCGTGGGCACGCCGCCGACGAACGCGGTGCAGACGTCGGTGCCGCCGGAGGTCGAGAAGAGCCAGGTGTCGGAGCCGAGCTGCTCGTAGATCCAGGCGAAGCCCTCGGGGGAGAGGGGCGATCCGGTCGAGCCCACGGCGCCGAGGCGGGAGAGGTCGCGGCCCCGCCCGGGCTCGATCCCGGCCTTCATCGAGGCGGCGATGAAGCTGGCGCTGGTGCCGAACGTCGTGATCTCGGCCTCCTCGGCCAGGTCCCAGAGCCGGCCCAGGTCGGGATGGCCCGGATCGCCGTCATAGAGCACGACCGAGGCCTCCGTGAGCAGGACCCCGACGAGGAAGTTCCACATCATCCAGCCGGTCGTCGTGAACCAGAAGACGCGGTCGCCGGCCTGCGCGTCGAGGTGCAGGTGCATCTTCTTCAGGTGCTCGAGCAGCATCCCGCCGTGACCGTGGACGATCGGCTTCGGCAGCCCGGTGGTCCCCGACGAGTAGAGGATCCAGAGCGGATGGTCGAAGGGCAGCTCCGCGAGCTCCAGCGGCGCGTCCTCCGGCCCGAGGAAGCCGTCCTCCCAGCCGCTGCCGTCCAGGTAGCCGAGCCGGGCGACCCGCTGCAGGGTGGGCAGGGCGGCGGCGATCTCCCCGACCGCCTCGCCGCGGTCGAAGTCGCGGCCCCGGTAGCGGTATCCGTCGACCGCGAGCAGCACCTTGGGCTCGATCTGGGCGAAGCGGTCGATCACGCTGCGGGAGCCGAACTCGGGCGCGGCCGAGGACCAGATCGCGCCCAGCGAAGCGCAGGCCAGGAAGGCGGGGATCGTCTCCAGGACGTTCGGCAGGTAGGCGGCGACGCGGTCGCCGGGCCCGACCCCGGCCGCGATCAGCCCCGCCCGGATCCGGGCCGTCTGCCGCTCCAGCTCGGCCCACGTGCACTCGGCAAGCGGGCGCGCCTCGGAGGCGTGGCGGATCGCGACCGCGCTCGGGTCGCGATCGCGGAAGATCTGCTTGGCGTAGTTGACGGTGGCGCCGGGGAACCAGCGGGCGCCGGGCATCTCGCGCTCGGCGAGCACCCGCTCGTAGGAGCCGCCGACCTCGTAGTGGGACCAGATCGTCGCCCAGAAGCGCTCGATGTCGTCCACCGACCAGCGCCAGAGCTCGCCGTAGTCCGTCGGCAGGTCGTTCGCCCGGGCGAACCTGGTGATCTGCGCGCGCTCGATCCGCTCGGGGGAGGGGGTCCAGAGGAGCTCGGGCGCTGAGGTTGACATCGGGGGCGCCATCGTATGCCAGCCCGGGTCAGGGAAGCCGGACTCCGGGGTGGCTCTCCGACTGAGGCAACGAGCGGCGGGTATAGATTGAGTGAGACAGCAAGATTCGCGATCTGAAGGAGACGCACATGGCATTCGAGGTTCCCGATCTTCCCTACGACTACGCCGCGCTCGAGCCGCACATCGACGAGGCCACGATGCGGGTCCACCACGACAAGCATCACCAGGCCTACGTGGACAAGGCGAACGCCGCCCTCGAGGGCAGCGAGTGGGCCGACAAGGACGTCGACGAGGTGCTGCGCAACCTCGACAAGGTCCCGAACGCGACCGCGGTCCGCAACAACGCCGGCGGCCACGCCAACCACTCCCTCTTCTGGCAGGTCATGAGCCCGGACGGCGGCGGCGAGCCCTCGGGCGCGCTGGCCGACGCGATCAACTCCGCGTTCGGCGACTTCGCCTCCTTCCAGGCCGAGTTCAAGCAGGCGGGCGTGGGCCAGTTCGGCTCCGGCTGGGCCTGGCTGGTGCGCAACTCCGACGGCAGCGTCGCCGTCACGAGCACCCCGAACCAGGACTCGCCGGTCTCCGACGGCGCCACGCCGCTACTCGGCGCCGACGTCTGGGAGCACGCCTACTACCTCAAGTACCAGAACAAGCGCCCCGACTACCTGGACGCCTTCTGGAACGTCGTCAACTGGGACGAGGTCGCCCGGCGCTTCGACGCCGCCGGCTGAGCGGCCCGCTCAGCTCAGACGGCCGCCACTGGGGCGAGTCGCGTCGGTATCCCGACGCCGGCAGCCCCAGTGGCCGGTCGTCCGCGCGGCGCTTAGCGCCGCTCAGAACTTGACCTCGACCGGCTCCCGGTCGGAGGCGTTCTCGATCTCGAAGAACTCGCGCGCCGTGAAGCCGCCCTGGCCGGCGACGATCGAGTTCGGGAAGATCTGGATCTTCGTGTTGTAGGCCTGCACGTTCGAGTTGTAGATCCGGCGCGCGGCCTGGATCTCGTCCTCGATCTGGCTCAGGTTCCGCGAGAGCTGCTGGAAGTTCTCGGTCGCGCGCAGGTTGGGGTAGTTCTCGGCCACCGCGCGCAGCTCCGCGAGCGCGCCCGAGAGCTTCGCCTCCGCCTCCTGGGTGGCGGGCACGGTGCCGGCGTGCATCGCCTCGGCCCGGGCCTCCGTGGTCTTCACGAAGACCTGCTGCTCATGGGTCGCGTACCCCTTGACGGTCTCGACCAGGTTCGGGACCAGGTCGTGGCGGCGCTTGAGCTGGACGTCGATCCCGCTCCACGCTTCATCGACGCGATTGCGGCTGCCGATGATCGAGTTGCGGATCAGGACGTAGATCAGCCCCAGCGCGAGCAGCGCCGCGATCACGATGATCACGATCAGCATCGCCCGCCATCGTATCCGCAGCGGACGCAAGACGGCGTTCGTTAACGAGAACTCAATCTCGGAACGGTTGAAGATCGCGATCTTGCGGCATGGGGAGCACTGAGCCGTAGCCAGATGTCCGAATCGCTCCCCCGGCGAGCGCGGTCGTCGCGCGCGCCGGGATCGGAGGTGCTCCGAGTTGAAGCAATCGAGTCCCACGCGTCGAGTCGCTGTCGTAGCCGTGCTCGCAG
>CAZARJ010000237.1:0-3495 GCA_964487515.1 uncultured Conexibacteraceae bacterium
GGGATCTGCTCGGCGTCGGTGACCAGGAAGGAGTGCTTGACCACCGGCATCGTGATCCCGGTCACGTCGGCCTCCTGGAAGCCGTCGGTCCCGATCAGGTCGGTGCGCACCTGCCCGGTGATGAACAGGGTCGGGGTGGAGTCCATGTAGGCGTCGGCGATCGCGGTGACCATGTTCGTCGCCCCGGGGCCCGAGGTGGCGACGGCGACGCCGACCTCCCCGGACGCCCGCGCGTAGCCCTCGGCGGCGTGTCCGGCGCCCTGCTCGTGGCGGGCCTGGATGTGCTCGAAGCCGGCGTCGTAGATCGCGTCGTAGAGCGGCAGGTTGGCGCCGCCCGGAATCCCGAATACGTGCTTGACCCCCTCAGCCTCGAGGGCTTTGCAGAGAGCGTCGGCCGCGCGCATCGGGTGATACCTCCGGTTCGAGAGGGTCGGGGAAGGTCAACTACGAATGCCGCGCCCGGCTCTCGGGGCGAGCCGAACCGCGGCTGCAAGCGAGTCTAACACGGTCATGAGCTTCTCCCGATGGGGGATTCCGCCCATATCCAGGGCCGAAGCGCTCAGCCGGCGCGGGCCCGGCGCACGTCCGGCCCCTGCCGCACCTCGGCCGGGTCGGGGAGGTACATGTCCTCGCCGCAGCGGTTGCAGACCTGCACGTAGAGCTTGTGGACCGTCCCGCAGCGCGGGCAGCGGCGCTCCGGCTCGGCCTGCTCGCGGCGCGAGAGGATCACCGCCACGAGCCCGATCAGCGGCAGCACCGAGCCGACGAGCAGCCAGATGAAGAAGCTCTGGCCCTTGGCCCGGCCGACGATCGCCGTCGCGAGCCCGAAGCTGAGCGCGAGCACGAGGTAGGTCACGCAGCCAGGATAGACCCGGCCCGGATCGGGGTTGCGGGCACATGCGCGGCCAGGCGTGGCGACCCGCGGACCCCGCCGGGCGGGCGGCAGGGCCCAGGCGGGGGGCGCGCTCAGGCGGACAGCCCGGAGCTCAGCGGGCAGCCCCGGGCTCGGCCGATCGGCGGGAGCTCAGTCGAGCGGATGGTGGCTGCCGCCGAGGCGGTAGGCGCCGTCGCCGAGCGGTCGCGGATGGCCGATCGAGCCGACCTCGGCGGTGTCCCGCTCGAAGGGCAGGCCGATCGTCCAGTCGGCGATGGCCCGCAGCTTGCGGGCGGCGCCCGGGATCTGGCTCACGTGGTAGGTGCGGGCCGCCCACCAGGCCGGGAACCCCGACAGCGAGTAGCCCTGGCCGCCGCCCACCTTGGCGACCGCCTTGTAGCGGCCCAGGTTCACGAAGGCGCCGCGGCTGCGGTAGTCGAAGGCGCGCGCGGACCCGACCCCGAGCGCCGCGCCGATGTTGCGCGCCGCGACCCGTGCCTGGCGGATCGCGTGCTGGGCGGTCGGCGGGCAGATGCCGCCCTCCGGATTGGGGACCGCCGCGCAGTCCCCCGCCGCCCAGAGACCGTCGTCGCCGGGGACCGACATGCGCTCGTCGACGGGCACGCGGCCGCGCTCGTCGAGCTCGATCTCGAGCTCGCGCAGGCTCGGATGGGGCGCCACGCCCGCCGTCCAGACGACGGTTCGCGTCGGGATCCGCTCCCCGTCGGAGAGCTGCGCGGAGTCGGCCTCGATCGAGTCGAGCGTCGTGTTCATGCGGATCTCGATCCCGCGCCCCCGCAGCTCGTCGACCGCGTAGTCGGCGAGCCGCGGGTCGATCTCGGGCAGCACGCGCCCGGTCGCCTCGACCAGCACCCAGCGCATCCCGTGCAGGCGGGCGCGTGGATAGCGGGCCATCGCGTCGGCCGCGAAGTCCTGCAGCTCGGCCAGCGCCTCGAGGCCCGCGTAGCCGCCGCCGACGAAGACGTAGGTGAGCAGCTCGGTGCGCCGGGCGGCGTCCTCGGTCGCGTTCGCCGCCTCGAGCGTCTCGATCACGTGGTTGCGGAGCCAGATCGCGTCGGCGAGGCTCTTGAAGCCGATCGCGTGCCGGTCGAGCCCGGGGATCGGCAGCGAGCGGCTCACCGAGCCGAGGGTGAGCAGGAGGTGGTCGTAGTGGAGCTCCTCCTTGTCCCCGGCGTGGGTCGTCAGCTCGACGGTCTTGCGCTCGGGGTCGCGGCCGGTGACCGCGCCGAGGCGCAGGTTGGTGCGCTTGAGGATGTCCCGCAGCGGCGTGACGACGTGACGCGGCTCCAGCGTGCCCGCCGCGGCCTCGGGCAGAAACGGCGTGTAGAGGAGGAAGTTGACGTCGTTGACCAGCACCAGGCGCGTCGACTGCGCCGGCAGGATGCGCTCCAGCTCGCGCGCCGCGTTGGCCCCCGCGAAGCCCCCGCCGGCGATGATCACGTCGTGCGCCACCGGCGCAGTATTGCAGCCTTGTAACCGCCGGTTACAAGGCGCGGGGAGACGCCCGCTCAGAGGCCGAGCTGCGCGCGGATCAGGCGCGTCACCTCGCCGCCGTCGGCCTGCCCGCGCGTCTCCTTCATCACCGCGCCGACCAGGGCGCCGATCGCCTTGCCCTCGCCGGCGCGGACCTTCTCGGCCGCGTCCGGCTGCGCCTCGATCGCGCGCGCCACGATCCCCTCCAGATCGCCGGCGTCGGTCGGCGCCCCGATTCCGAGGCGGGTGGCGATCTCGCCCGGATCGCCCCCGGAGGCGACCAGCTCGGCGAGGATCTCGCGCGCTCCGCCCCGGCTCGCCCGCCGCTCGGCGACCATCGCGACGAGCTTCGCCAGGGCCTCCGGCGTCGCCGGCGAGCTGCCGACCCCCTCCCCGCCCGCGGCCCGCACGGCGCCCAGCAGCTCGGCGCTGAGCCAGCCGGCGAGGACGTGCGGGTCCGCGCCGTCGCCGGCCGCCTTCAGCAGGCGCTCGAAGTACTCGCCGAGCTCCTCGTCGTAGGCGAGCGAGCGCGCCATGTCCGGCTTCAGCCCCAGCTCCGAGACGTAGCGGTCCAGCTGCTCGCTGGGCAGCTCCGGGAGCGCCTCGCGGGCGCGCTCGACGTCGGCCTCCGACGGCGCCAGCGGGACCAGGTCGGGCTCGGGGAAGTAGCGGTAGTCGTGCGCCTCCTCCTTCGAGCGCAGCGGCGTCAGCGTGCCGCTGTCGGGGTCGAAGTGGAGCGTCTGCTGCTCGACCCGCTCCCCGGCCGCCACCAGCGCCCGCTGGCGCTCGATCTCGGCCTCCAGCCCGCGCTCCAGGAAGCGGAAGCTGTTCATGTTCTTGAGCTCCGTCTTCGTGCCCAGCCCGGAGCTGCCGGCGGGGCGGATCGAGACGTTGCCGTCGCAGCGCAGGCTCCCCTCCTCCATGTTCACGTCCGAGACCCCGAGCCGGCGCAGCGTCGTGCGCAGCAGCGTCAGCCACTCGCGCGCCCGCGCGGGCTCGTGCAGGTCGGGCTCGGTGACGATCTCGACCAGGGGCGTGCCGCCACGGTTGAAGTCCACCAGCGAGGCGCCGGAGCCGTGGATCCGGCCGGACTCGCCGACGTGGCTCAGCTTCGCCGCGTCCTCCTC
>CAZARJ010000238.1:0-3463 GCA_964487515.1 uncultured Conexibacteraceae bacterium
GTTCCAGGGCGTGATCAGCAGGCAGGGGCCGACCGGGCCCTTGCCGACCAGCAGCCGCGAGGTGCCGTCGGGCGCGACGCCGTAGCGGCCGTCGATGCGCACCGCCTCCTCCGCGAACCAGCGCAGGTACTCGGCCCCGTAGGCGACCTCGCCCCGCGACTCGGCCAGCGGCTTGCCCATCTCCAGGGTCATCAGGAGGGCGAGCTCCTCGCGCCGCTCGGTGATCCGCTCGTAGGCCCGGCGCAGGATCTCGCCGCGCTCGCGGGGAGCGACCCCGGCCCACGAAGCCTGCGCTTCGGCGGCCGCCCCGAGCGCGTCCAGCGCGTCGGCCGCGGTCGCGTCGGCGACCTCGCAGAGCGCTTCGCCGGTGGCCGGATCCTCGACCGCGAGCGTCCCGTTGCCGCCCTCGCGCCACTCGCCGGCGATCAGCAGCCGCTTGGGGGCCGCCTCGACGGCGGCGGCCTCGGCGGATGCGATCGGGGGGCTCACGCCGCTGCCCCGGCGCCGGCGCCCAGCCGCTCCCGCACCGAGGCGACGATCGTCTCCACGCCGGGGAGGAACGCGTCCTCCAGGGTCGGGCTGTAGGGGGTCGGCGTCTCCTCGGTGGCCAGGATCCAGGCGTCGTCGAGATCGTGCAGCCCGGACTCCGCCAGAAAGCCGAGCACGCCGGTCGCCCAGCCGCCGGTCCGCGGCCCCTCCTCCAGAGCCAGCACGCGGTTGGTGCGCGCGACCGAGGCGAGCACGGTCTCGACGTCGAGCGGCCGCAGCGTGCGCAGGTCGACGACCTCCGCCTCGAGGCCGTCCGCCGCGAGCTGCTCGGCCGCCGCGAGCGCGTCCGGAACCCCCTTGGAGATCGAGACGATCGTCAGGTCGGAGCCCGGGCGGGCGATCGCCGCCTCGCCGAGCGGGATCGTCTCCCCCTCCGCGGGCGCCGGTCCCTTGACCGAGTAGAGGCGCTTGTGCTCGAGGAAGATGACCGGGTTCTCGTCCCGGATCGACGCCTTCAGCAGCCCCTTCGCCTCGGCGGGCGAGGAGGGCGCGACCACCTTCAGCCCCGGGATGCCCTGGAACCAGGTCCCGTGGATCTGCGAGTGCATCGCCCCGAAGCGGCCCCCGGCGCCGACTGCCGATCGGACCACGAGCGGCGCCCCGCCCTGCTCGTTGGAGACGTACCAGAGCTTCGCCGCCTGGTTGACGAGCGAGTCCATGGGCAGACCCATGAAGTCACCGAACATGATCTCGATGATCGGCCGCTTGCCGGTCGCCGCGGCGCCGAAGGCCGCCCCCGCCAGCGCCAGCTCCGAGATCGGGGTGTCGAAGACGCGCTCGTCGCCGAAGCGCTCGTGCAGGCCCGGGGTGACCGCGAACACGCCGCCGGGGGCCGCGACGTCCTCGCCGAAGAAGATCACCGCCGGATCGCGCTCCAGCTCCTCGGCGATCGCGTCGCGGATCGCGACTCTGAACTCCAGCTCGCTCACGGGTGGAACTCCCCTCCCCGCTCGGCTTCCGGATCCGGGAACGGCGCCTCACGCGCCGCCTCGACCGCGGCCAGGAGCCGCTCCCGCGCGGCCGACGCGACCTCGTCGACGCGCTCCTCCGCGGCGCCCTCCTCGATCAGCCGCGCCTTGTTGACGATCAGCGGATCGCGCTCCATCCAGTGCTCGACCTCGTCCGCCGGCCGGTACTTCGCCGGGTCGGACTTGGAGTGCCCGAAGTGGCGGTAGGTCTCGAGCTCCAGGAGCGTCGGCCCGCCGCCGCCCCGCGCCCGCTCGACCGCCTCGGCGGCGAGCTCGCGCACCGACCACAGGTCGTTGCCGTCGCCGACGGCGAAGGGGATCCCGTAGGCGCCGGCGCGGGCGGCGATCTCGCCGCCGGCGGTCACCTTCTCCATCGGTGTGAACTCGCCGTAGAGGTTGTTCTCACAGACGAAGACCGCCGGCAGCCCGAGCACCTTGGCGAAGTTGAGGCACTCGTGGAAGTAGGCCTGGTTGCTCGCGCCGTCGCCGAAGTAGGCGACCGAGACGCGCCCGTCCTCGCGCGCCGTCAGCGCCGCGCCGACCGCGGCCGCGATGCTGCCGCCGACGATCCCGAAGCAGCCGACCAGGCCGTGCTCCAGGTCGACCACGTTCATCGAGCCGGCCCGCCCGCCGCAGACCCCGGTCTCCCGGCCGAGCATCTCCGCCGCGAGCGCCTCGGGATCGGTCCCCTTGGCGAGCGCGTGCCCGTGGCCGCGATAGGTGCCGCTGACGAAATCGCGCTCGGTGAGCGTCATGCAGACGCCGCTGGGAATCGCCTCCTGGCCCGCGGAGAGGTGCGTCGTCCCGTGCACCTCCCCCTTCAGGAAGAGGCGATGCATGGCCTGCTCGAACTCGCGGATCGTGACCATCGACGAGTAGGCGTCGAGGTAGTCGTCGATGCCCGGCGCGGCGTCGTGCGCCGCCTCGGCTGCTCCGGCGGCGCGCGCCATCAGGCCGGGGGCGCGGTCGACGCCATCGCCTTCGCCTCCCCGAGGCCGTCGCTGACCTCGGTGTCCTCGGGCTCGAGCTCCATGCCCGCCGCCTTCGCCTGCTGGTCGAGCAGGAGCGCGAAGTCCTCGTCGGTGTGGCCCTTGGCGAGCAGCGACGTGACCAGCTCGCGCACGACGGCCGAGGCCGGCATCGGCACGTCGAGCTCGTCGGCGATCTCGAATCCGAGGTCGAAGTCCTTGCGCAGCAGCGCCGGGGTGAACGTCGGCGTGTAGTCGAGCCGCACGAAGGACGGCGTCTTGTAGCGCGAGAACATGGAGCCCATGACGCTGCTGTTGATGAACTCCAGCAGCGCGGCCCGGTCGATGCCGGCCTTCTCCGCCAGCACGGTGATCTCCGCCATCGACTGGGTGACGACCCCGAGCAGCAGGTTGTGGCAGATCTTCGCCAGGCGCGCGCGCTCGCCCTCGCCGACGTAGGTCGCGCCGGCGCCGAGCACGTCGAGCAGCGGGCTGACCTCCTCGTAGGCGTCCTCGGGACCGGAGACGACGAAGGTGAGAAGCCCCGCGTCCACGACCTTCGGATTGCCGCTCACCGGGGCGGCGAGCAGCGATGCCCCGCGCTCGGCGGCCGCCCCGCGCACCTCGGCCGACGCCGCGGGCGAGACGGTCGTCGAGTCGACGATGATCCGCGGGCCGCTGGCCGGATCGGAGAGCAGCCCCTGCGAGCCGAGCACGACCTCCTTGAAGTCTGCGGGGCCGGCGATCATCGTGAAGACGATCTCCCGGTCCGCGAGCTCCGCCGGCGTGTCGACGATGGTCGCCCCCAGCTCTGCCAGCGGCTCCGCCTTCGCCCGCGTCCGGTTGTACACAGCGACGTCGCACCCGGCCTCGAGCAGGCGCGTGACGAGGCTGTATCCCATTCGCCCGGTCCCGGCCCAGCCGAGCCGCGTATCTCCAACCTTGCCCTCAAGCATCTGCGCTCTTCTCCAGTCGTTG
>CAZARJ010000239.1:0-3460 GCA_964487515.1 uncultured Conexibacteraceae bacterium
CCCCGCGCTGGGAGGTGAGCAGGCCGGCGCGGCGCAGGGTCGAGAAGAGCTGCTCGAGGAACTGCACCGGCATGTCGCGGCGCTCGGCGACGACCGCGATCGGCACCGGGTCGCCGCTGCTGCGCGCGAGCTCCGCCATGCCGACCACGGCGTAGCGGGACTTGGCCGTGACCGAGATCATCGTCCCCACCTTGTACCGGATCGGGCGGCTCCAACCGCCGGCCCGGTCGCTCGCGCCGGCTCCGATACGATCAGCCGCGTGGCCGACTCAGGGGGATCGGAGGTGAGCTCAGAAGGGGTGGAAGTGGATCGCCGCTGCATGATCATCGACTCCCATCCGGTCACCAGGCTGGGGATCAAGAGCTCGCTGGAGGCGGGCTGGGACTTCGAGGAGCTCGCCGACGGGCGCGGCGCGGTCGAGCTGCTGAGCTCGGTCGGCAGCTTCGACATCGCGATCATCGAGATGCGCTCGCCGACCAACGGGGTGCCCTCCGGCCCGGCGACGATCGGGGCGCTGCTGCGACAGCAGCCGGGGCTCGCGGTGATCGCCCACGGGGGCCCGGTCGAGCGGCACTCGATCCGCGAGGCGCTCGACGCCGGCGCCTCCGCCTACGTCAGCAAGCGCTCCGAGCCCGCCCTGCTGCGCACCGCCGTCGACGCGGTGACCTCCTTCCGCTCGTTCATCGACCCGAGCGTCGCCGATGGCGCCGCCGACCCGGCGCTGACCCCGCGCCAGCGCGAGATCCTGCAGCTGATCGCCGACGGGCACTCGACCGAGACCGTCGCCCGCCGGCTCGGGCTGAGCGCCGAGACGGTTCGCACCCACGCCAAGGCGGCCCTGCCGCGGCTCGGGGCCCGCGACCGCGCGCACGCGGTGGCGATCGCGATGCGCAGCTCGCTGATCAGCTGAGCGGGCCGGCGCCCGCGCGGCCCTCAGATCCAGCCGTGCTCGCGCGCCACGAGCACCGCCTGGGCGCGGTCGGCGGCGTCGATCTTGCGGTAGACGTTGTGCAGGTGGGTGCGGACGGTGCTCGCCGAGAGGCCCATCTCGGCGGCGATCTCGCGGTAGACCTTGCCCTCGGCGAGGCCGCGCAGGGCCGTGATCTCGCGCTCCGAAAGCGGGCAGCGCTCGGCCCGCCGCCGCCGCGGCCCGCGGGCGTGCGGGAACTCGTAGATCAGCTTGTGGAGCTCCTCCTCGCCCAGCCCGCATGCCTCCGCGGCCTCGTGCAGCGCCACCGGGCTGACCAGGTCGCCGAAGGTCTGGTGGACGATCAGGTCGCTGAGCCGCACCGCCGCCGCCAGGCCCTCGGCGGACTCGGAGTGGTGGCGCTCGATCGCGCTCGCGATCGACCCCGGCAGGCCCCAGCGGCGCGCCAGCACCCCGCCCGCGATCGTGTGGTCCATGCCGAGCTCGATCCGCTCCCGGCGAGCCCGCTCCTCGGGGGTCAGCGAGCGGTCGGCGAGGATCTCGTCGTAGCGCGGGTAGAGCCTGATCAGGACGAGCTGGCCGAGGTCGTGCAGCAGGGCCGCCGCGACGAGATCGTCCCGCCCCGGGATGTCGGCGAGCTCGGCGATGCAGTCGGCCGCGTGCCGGGTGGCGACGGCGTGCCGGCGGAAGCGCTCGGGCAGCCGCGCCCAGCTCGCTGACGGCTCGAGCATCTCGTAGGTGTCGAGCTCGTCGACCACCTCGCGGACGCCGGCCGGCTCCAGGTCCTCGACCGCGTCGGGAAGGCTCGCCACGCGGCCCCGCGGCCCGCCGCCGTTGTTGGCGGCGCGCAGGACCGCGATCGACGCGGCCACGTCGCCCTCGACGAGCTCGGCGACCTCGTCCACGGTCGCGAGGTCGGCCTTCTCCAGGCCGCGCAGCCGCTCGGCGGTCGAGGCCAGCGCGGGAAAGGCGCCGACCGCCTCGAACGCCGCCTCCAGCCGGCGTCCGCCCGAGCCGTAGCCGGTCGCGAGGTCGATCTTGGTGTCGGTTGCCGAAGCCATGTCGGGGCCGGCCGCGCTCCAGCCGCAGGGAGCCGGCCTGCGCACTACTTCGGCAGAAGCGCCGCGGCCCGTTAGCCGTGAGCGCCCGCGCCCACCCCGAGCCGCTCCAGCGCCGCCCGGATCCGGGCCAGCGAGCGCTCGCGCCCGAGCTCGGCGAGCGACTCGAACAGCCCCGGCGAGACGTTCGTGCCGCTGATCGCGACCCGGATCGGCTGCAGCAGCTTGCCGGGCGAGACCCCGAGCCGCTCGGCGAGCGCCCGCAGCTCGCGCTCGAGGGTCGCGGCATCGAAGCGGTCGCAGCCCTCCAGCACCTCCAGGGCAGCCCGCAGACGCGCCTCGGCGTCCCCCTTCATCACCTTCCGCCAGGCCTTCTCGTCGTCGGCCGGCTCGCCGAAGAGGAAGGCGATCAGGGGCCAGACCTCGGTCAGCGTCTGCGCCTTGTCGCGCACGATCTCGCAGGCTCCGCGGCGCGCCTCGGGAGCGGCGGCGGCGAAGGCCCGGGCGGCCTCCGGGTCGCTGCGCTCCAGGTGCTCGGCGAGCAGGCGCTCGTAGGCGTCGAGGTCCCCGGCCCGCATGTAGCGGCCGTTGAGCCAGCGCAGCTTGCGCTCGTCGAAGATCGCCGCCGCGCGGCCCACGCGGCCGACCGAGAAGCGCTCGACGAGCTCGCCGGTGGAGAGGATCGTCTCGTCGTCCTCGTCGCCCCAGCCGAGCAGCGCCAGGTAGTTGCGGACCGCCGCCGGCAGATAGCCGCTCGCGCGCAGCTCCTGCACCGAGGCGGCGCCGTGGCGCTTGGACAGCTTCTTGCCGTCCGGGCCGTGCAGCAGCGGCAGGTGCGCGGAGCGGGGCGGCCGCTCGCCCAGCGCCGCGAGGACGAGCAGCTGGCGGGGCGTGTTGGAGAGGTGATCGTCGCCGCGGATCACGTCGGTGATCCCCATGTCGGCGTCGTCGACGGCGACGGCGAAGTTGTAGAGCACGCTGCCGTCGGCGCGGGCGATCACCGGGTCGTCCTGGAGCTCGTTGCGGAAGCGGATCTCGCCCCGGATCGCGTCGGGGACGACCGTCTCGCCCGCGTCGGGCACGCGCAGCCGCACGGCCGCTCCCCCGGCGCCCGTGGGCGTGCCGCGATACCCGCGCCCCTCGTGGGCCTCCCGATAGGCGCGGACCTCGTCCGCCCCGGCGGTGTCGTAGTAGGCGGCGCCCGCCTCGAGCAGCTCCTCGAGCCGCTCCCGGTGGCGCGGGGCGCGCTCGCGCTGGCTCAGCGGCCCCTCGTCCCAGTCGAGCTCCAGCCACTCGAGCGCGTCGAGGATCTGGGCCACGTTCTCGGGCGTCGACCGCTCCAGGTCGGTGTCCTCGATCCGCAGGATCAGCCGCCCCCGGGAGCCCCGGGCAGCGAGCCAGTTATAGAGTGCCGTGCGCGCGCCGCCGATGTGCAGCGCGCCAGTCGGCGAGGGGGCAAATCTGACTCGAAGGG
>CAZARJ010000240.1:0-3447 GCA_964487515.1 uncultured Conexibacteraceae bacterium
GGCCGCCGCCTCGGCCCCGCGCTCGGCCGCCGCCGCCTCCAGCTCGGCGAGCAGCTCGCGCAGGCGCGCGGCCGCCGCGGTCACGTCGCCGCGCGCCCCGAGCAGCTCGCCGACGCGCTCGAGCTCGGCGCTGCGGGCGGTGAACAGATCGATCGCGGCGGGCCCGGTCACGGCCTCGATCCGGCGCACGTTGGAGGCGCTCGAGCCCTCGGAGACGATCGCGAAGAGGCCTATCTCGGCCGTGTTGGCGACGTGGGTGCCGCCGCAGAGCTCGCGCGAGACCCCCTCCACCTCGACGACCCGGACCCAGTCGCCGTACTTCTCGCCGAACAGGGCCATCGCGCCCAGCCGCTCGGCCTCGGCGCGCTCCATCTCGATCGCCCGCACCGGGGCGCTGTCCTTGATCCAGCCGTTCACGCGCCCGGCGATCGCGTCCAGGTCATCGTCGCCGAGCCGCGCGCCGTGGGTGAAGTCGAAGCGCAGCTTGTCCGGCCGCACGGCCGAGCCGGCCTGCCGCACGTGCGTGCCGAGCCGCTCGCGCAGCGCGGCGTGCAGCAGGTGGGTGGCGGTGTGGTTGCGCATCGTCGCGTGGCGGGTGGCGCGGTCGACGCCGGCCTCGACCCGGGCGCCGGGGTCGGGCGCGGGGCCGGAGACGCGCAGGGCCTGGTCGGAGCCGACGCGGTAGACGCCGAGCACCTCCGCCTCGCTTCCGTTCCAGCTCAGCCGGCCCGAGTCGGAGACCTGGCCGCCCCCCTCCGGGTAGAAGGGGCTCTCCTCGAGCTTCACCAACGCTTCCTCCCCGCCGGCGCCGGGCAGGGGCTCGGCGGCGGCGACGCTGGTGCTCAGGGCGAGCTCCTCGTAGCCGACGAAGCGGGTCTCGGGGGCGGCCGCGGCGAGCTGCCGGACGAGCTTCCCGGCCGCGTCGCCGTCGCCGGCGTGGGCGCCCTCGGCGCTGCGGCGGGCGCGCTCGCGCTGCTCCTCCATGAGGCGCTCGAAGCCGGCGTCGTCAGCGCTCAGGCCGCGCTCGGCGAGCAGCTCGCGGGTCAGGTCGTAGGGGAAGCCGTAGGTGTCGTGCAGCTCGAAGGCGTCGGCGGCGCCGATCTCGGAGACGCCCTCCGCGCGCGCCCGCTCGATCAGCCCCGCGAGCATCTGGCTGCCCCGGTCGAGGGTCCGGCCGAAGCTCTCCTCCTCGCTCTCGATCCAGCCCATGATCGTCGCCCGCTCGGCCTCCAGGGCCGGGTTGACGGGGGCCAGCATCTCGATCGCTCGGGCGGCGAAGCGCCCCAGATAAGGGGCCTCGAGTCCGAGGACGCGGCCCTGGTAGATCGCCCGGCGCATGATCCGCCGCAGCACGTAGCCGCGATGCTCGTTGGAGGGCACGACCCCGTCGGCGATCAGCTGCACCGCCCCGCGCACGTGGTCGGCGACGATCCGCATCGCCCGCGTGGCCGCCTCGTCGCCGGCCCCGTACTCGCGCCCCGAGAGCTCGACCGCGAGGTCGACCAGCGGCCGCAGCAGATCGGTGTCGAAGACCGAGTCGACCCCCTGGAGGATCGCCGCCAGCCGCTCCAGCCCGAGGCCGGTGTCGATGTTGCGGGCCGGCAGGTCGGTGAGCGAGCCGTCGGCGTGCAGCTCGTAGGAGGTGAAGACGAGGTTCCAGTACTCGAGGAAGCGGTCGCTGTCGTCGCCGGGGCGGTCGCCGGCGGCCCCGAATCCGACCCCGCGGTCGATGTAGAGCTCCGAGCAGGGGCCGCAGGGGCCGCGGTCACCGGCCTGCCAGAAGTTGTCGGAGCGCGGCAGCCGCACGATCCGCTCCTCCGGGACGCCCTGCTCGCGCCAGAGCTCGATCGCCTCCAGGTCGGGGCCGAGGCCGAGCTCCTCGTCGCCGCCGAAGACGGTCACCCAGAGGGTCTCGGGGTCGAAGCCGAAGCCCTCCAGGGAGAGCTCCCAGGCATAGGCGATCGCCTCGCGCTTGAAGTAGTCGCCGAAGGCGAAGTTGCCCAGCATCTCGAAGCAGGTCAGGTGGCGGGCGGTGCTCCCCACCTCCTCGATGTCGGGGGTCCGGAAGCAGCGCTGGCAGGAGGTGAGCCGCGGCGCGGGCGGCTGCTCGCGGCCGAGGAAGTACGGCTGTAGCGGCTGCATCCCGGCCGTCGTCAGCAGGACGCTGGGATCGTCGGCGGCGGGAATCAGCGAGGCCGAGGGCAGGCGCAGGTGCTCGCGGCGCTCGAAGAACGACAGGTAGGTCTCGCGGATCGCCTCCGACTTCACGGCCGGAAGGCTAGACCGTCGCCGCCCGGAGCCGCCGGGAGTGCGCGATGGTGCCGTGGCCGACCACCAGATCGCCGGCGAAGAAGACCGCCGTCTGCCCCGGGGCCCCGGCGCGGGCGGGCTCCGCGAGCTCGGCGCTGAGGCGCTCGTGGACGCCGGCTGCGGGGGCGCCGCCGGCGCCGCGCAGGCGGCAGGGCAGCGGCTTGGAGCGGTAGCGCAGGCGCACCGAGTCGACCCGCGCGCCGGGCCGGTGCAGGATCGCGTCGCGGACCTCGACCCGGTCGGTCCGCAGCTCCCCGGCGGTGCCGACGACGACCCGGTTTCGGTCCGGGTCGGTGCCGAGCACGTACAGCGGCTCGGGCGCCGCGAGCCCGATCCCGCGCCGCTGGCCGACCGTGAACAGGTGATGGCCCCGGTGGGTGCCGAGCACCTCCCCGCCGGCGTCGACGAGCTCGCCGGGCCGCTCGTCGAGCCCGCCGTGGCGGGCGAGGAAGCCGGCCTTGCCCTCGCCGGCGAGAAAGCACAGGTCCATGCTCTCGGGGCGGTCGGCGACCGCGAGGCCGGCGCCCCGGGCGAGCTCGCGGACCTCGGCCTTGGTCAGCTCCCCGAGCGGGAAGCGCAGGCGTCCGAGCAGCTCGGCGGGGAGCCCGGCGAGCATGTAGATCTGATCCTTGGCGGGGTCGGCGGCGGCGCCGAGCAGCGGCCCGGAGCCGTCGTCGACGAGACGCGCGTAGTGGCCGGTGGCGAGGCCCGAGGCGCCGAGCCGCTCGGCGATCGCGACCATCGGCGCGATCCGCACCCGCCCGTTGCAGCGCACGCAGGGGTTCGGGGTAGTGCCGGCGGCGTATCCCTCGAGGAACGGCTCCACGACCCCGGCCCGGAAGCGGTCGCGCAGGTCGATGGTCAGATGCGGGATCGCCAGCGAGTGCGCGAGCTCGCGCGCCGTGCGCACGGCGCTGGCCGAGCAGCAGCTGCGCTCGCCGTCGTTGGCCGGATCGCTCCAGAGCTCGAGCGTGACCGCGAGCACCTCGGCCCCCCGCTCCCGCTCGCGCCAGGCCGCGACGGCGCTGTCGACGCCGCCGCTCATCGCGACCACGACCCGCTCGCCGCGCTCCGGCGGGGCCAGGAGCCGCTCGCCGGTGCCGTCCCCCGCCGCGCCGGCGACGGCCACGCCGAGGG
>CAZARJ010000241.1:0-3446 GCA_964487515.1 uncultured Conexibacteraceae bacterium
GCGCACGCCGGCATCTACACGGCGCTGGAGCGCGGCTACTACGCGGACCGTGGCATCGACCTGCGGATCGTCGAGCCGACCTCGACCGCCGACACGCTGAAGCTGATCGACGCCGGCAAGGCCGACTTCGGCATCGCCGACGGCAGCGACGTCGCGGGCCAGATCGCCGCCGGGCGGGGCGCCAAGGGGATCCTCGCCCTCACCCAGCGACCGCTCGGCGGGCTGATCACGCTGCGCGAGGAGGGCATCCGCACCCCCGCGGACCTGGAGGGCAGGACGGTCGGGGTCACCGGGGTCCCCTCCGACGACGCCGTCCTCGCCACGATCCTGCGCGACGGCGGCCTCGAGCCTGACGACGTGCGCAAGGTGACCGTCGGCTTCAACGGCGCGCGCAGCCTCGAGAACCGCAAGCTGGACGCGTTCACCGGCTTCATCCCCGCCGACGGCGTGCAGGTCGAGCTCGACGGCTTCCCGACCCGGTCCTTCCCGCTCGACGAGCACGGCGGGCCGCGGTACCCGGGGCTGGTCGTCTTCTCCACCGAGGAGCAGATCGCCGCCGATCCCAAGCTGATGCGGGGCTTCGTCGCGGCCACGGTCGCCGGCTACGAGGACGTGATCGCCGATCCCGGGGAGGGGGCCGATGCGCTGCTTGCGGCCAACCCGGCGATCCCGGAGGACTTCGCCGCCGCCTCCCTGCGCGCCCTGAACCCGCTCTGGGTCGGCGACGCGCCAGGCTTCGGCGTCTTCCGGGCCGAGCGCCTGCGCGAGCTGTCCGCGTACATGGTCGACAACGGCCTCGCCGGGGAGCCGATCCCGCCGGCGCGCTACGCGACCAACGAGTTCGTCCGTGCGAGCGGTGCCTCCGATGGCGGCGACTGATCCGGTGAGATGAGCGACTCCCGCCTCGCCCGGATCGTCGCGCCGCTCGCCTTCGCGCTGCTCGTCCTCGCCGCCTGGCAGCTCTACGTCGGGCTCGCCGGCGTCAGCGAGGCGTCGCTGCCCGCGCCCACCGACATCGCGGCGGCGGGCTGGGAGCAGCGCGCGTTGCTCGCCGACAACACCTGGGCCACGGTGGCCGAGATCCTGATCGGGTTCGCCGCCGCGGTCGCGCTCGGCGTGCTGCTCGGACTGCTGATCGGGACCTCGCGGCTCGCCGAGCGGGCTGTCTACCCCTGGCTCGTCGTCTCGCAGATGATCCCGGTCCTTGCCGTGGCCCCGGTCTTCGTCCTCTGGACCGGCTTCGACCTGCGCCCGAAGGTGATGGTGATCGCGCTGGTCGCCTTCTTCCCGATCGCCGTGAGCACGATCGACGGCCTGCGCGTGGCCGACCCCCAGATGCTCCGCCTGCTGCGCTCGCTGGGCGCATCCCCGCGCCAGCGCCTCGCGCACGGGCGCCTGCCGGCGGCCCTGCCCTCGATCTTCACCGGGCTTCGGATCGGCGCCGCCCTGGCGGTGATCGGCGCCGTGTTCGCCGAGTGGGTCGGCTCCTCGGAGGGCCTCGGCTACCTGATCCTGGTGCTCAACAACGCCACCGACACCCCGGGCATGTTCGCCGCGATCGCCCTGCTCGCGGCGCTCGGCGTCGCCCTCTACGGCCTCCTCGCCCTGGCCGAGCGGCTGCTGCTGCCCTGGTACCACGGCCCGCGCCGTCCCCCCGGGGCCGGGAGCCGCCCGGGCTGACCGGGAGCCGGGCCGGCGGCCGCCCGAGCGGGGGCGCCGACCGTCCCGGGGTGGCAATTCCCGCGCATCCCGCGGGGTTGACCCGGTGCGCGGGCGCGGGCGGGCGTGCTCTGTGACTCACCTCACGATGCGCCGCCGGAGGAGGTCTAGCGTTGGCTCATGGTCGTGTACGAGCGCATTCATAGATAGCGGCAGGGGGGCTCTGGGATGAACATCCGGCCTGGTGCCGCAGAGGGAGGGCGCCGTCCCTGGGGGCGGCTCGCGGCCTGGGCGGCGATCGTGATCGCGCTCGGCGTCCTGGGGACGGGGCTGGCTGACCGGCTCGCTCCGACCTCGCTGCTTGTGCCCGGCAGCCCGTCGGCGAAGGCGCATGAGATGCTCGACGAGCAGTTCGGCAACTCGGTCCCGGTCACCGTGCTGCTCGAGGGCCCGGAGGCCGAGGTCGACCGCCAGGGCAAGCGCCTCGCCGCGGCCCTGGAGAAGCGCCCCGAGGTTCAGGTGATGTCCCCCTGGAGCGCCGCCGGCGCCACCGTCGACGCGCTGCGGCCGAAGCGCGACTCGGCCCTCATCGTCGCCTCCTTCAAGCGCCCCGACTCGGATGCGATGACCGTTGTCGTGCCGACCGCCGAGCGGCTCGTCGAGCGCGCCGTGAGCGAGCCGGTGAGCGCGCACGTCGGCGGCGTCGCGGCGATCGCCGTCGCCCTGCAGGAGAACGCCCTCGCGGCCACCCACCGCGCGGAGATGCTCGTCGCCCCGATCCTGATCGTCGTCCTGCTGCTCGTCTTCCGCTCCCCGGTCGCGGCGCTGCTGCCGCTGCTGATCGGGGCGGCCACGGTGATCGCCGGCCGCGGCCTGCTGCTGCTCGTCACCGAGATGATCGGGATCAACGCCCTCGCCGTCTCGATGGCCTCGATGATGGGGCTGGCGCTCGGCGTCGACTACGCGCTGCTGATGGTCTCCCGCTTCCGCCAGGAGCGCGACGAGGGAAGGGGGGTGGAGGCGGCGATCGCCACCGCGGCCCACGCCGCCGGGCGCACGATCGGCTTTGCGGGCGTGACCCTGGCCCTGGTCATGGTCGCCGCGGCGCTCGTCGCCCCCGGCGATCTGCTCAGCTCGGTCGCCGCCGGGGTCGTCGTCTCGACGCTGCTCAGCGTCGTCCTCGCCAACTCGCTGCTGCCGGCGCTGCTGCGCGTGCTCGCGCCGCACCTGGACCGCTGGCGGCTGCCGAGCGTCGGCCGGGGCGGGCGGCTGCTCGGCGCCGCGGGCCGGCTGATCGCCCGCCCCTGGGTCGCGATCCCCCTCGTCGCCCTGCCGATGCTGGCGCTCGCGGCCCCCGCGGCCTCGCTGACGATCGGCCCGCCCGATCCGCGCCAGCTGCCGCCGTCCGACCCGACCAGGGCCGGCTTCGAGGCCCTGCGGCACGCGATCGGCCCGGGCTGGGCGGCGCCCTTCACCGTCGTCGCGACCGCGAAGGAGGGCCCGATCACCCGTCCCGGCCGCCTCGAGGCGATCTCGCGCTGGCAGGAGAAGGTCGCGCGCGACCCGGCCGTCGCGGCGGTGATCGGCCCATCCGCCTTACAGGAGGCGCAGGGGCCCGTGCGGCGGCTGCGGCGCGCCTACCGCAAGGCTCCCGGGCAGCTCGCCGGCGCGAGCGACGGGATCGACGACCTGCGCGCGGGGCTGCGGCGGGCGAGCGGCGGGGTGGAGGCGCTGCAGGAGGGCCTCGGCGCCGCTGAGGCGGGGGCCGGCGAGCTGGCCGGCCGCAC
>CAZARJ010000242.1:0-3403 GCA_964487515.1 uncultured Conexibacteraceae bacterium
TCCGCCCGCGCCGCCGCGGGCCGGGCCGGAGCCCGCCGCGCCGGCGCCCGCGGCCGACGATCAGCTCGACATCTTCGCCCCCTGAGCCGCGGTCCGCGGCGTGGAGCGGTCTAATGCCGTGCCATGGAGCGCGCGACGACAGGCGGGCCGGAGGCGACCGAGGCGGTCGCCGCGCGGCTGGCCGAGCGCCTGCGCCCGGGCGACGTCGTGCTCGTCAGCGGCGAGCTGGGAGCCGGCAAGACGACCTTCGTGCGCGGCGCCGCGCGCGCGCTGGGGGTGAGTGAGCCGGTGACCTCCCCGACCTTCACGATCGGGCAGCGTTACGCGGGCCGTGTGCCCGTCTCGCATCTGGACCTCTACCGCCTGGAGGGGCTCGAGGACGAGGACCCGGGCCTGCTCGACGACTACCTGACCCCCGATGCCGTGGCCTTCCTCGAGTGGCCCGACGCGGCGCTCCCGCGGCTCGAGCGGGTCGCGGCCCGGGTGCGGCTCGAGCATCGCGGCGGCGATCGGCGCGAGATCGCGATCGAGATCGGGGACGGGTCGTGATCCTCGGCTTCGACACGGCCACGCCCGACACCGCCGTCGCCGTCGTCGACGGCGAGCGGCTGATCTGCGAGGCGCGGCGCGGGCCCGATCCCGACGGGCGCTTCGCGCACGGCCGGGCCCTGCTGCCGATGGTCGACGGAGCGGTCGCCGAGGCCGGCGGCTGGGCGGCGATCGGGCGGATCGCGGTCGGCGCCGGGCCGGGCTCGTTCACCGGGCTGCGGATCGGCTTCGCGGTCGCCCAGGGGCTCGCCCAGGCGCGCGGCCTGCCGCTCGTCGCGGTCCCCAGCACCGCGGCGCTGCTGGCGGCCCTGGCCGAGCGCCCCGAGGCCGCCGGGCGGCCGCTGCTGGCCCTGATCGACGCCCGTCGCGGGGAGGTCTTCGCGGCCCGCGCGGAGCCGGGCGCCGGAAGCGAGGGGGCCGGGCCGCCGCTGGTCTGCGCCCCGGATGGGCTGCGGGCGGCGCCGGAGCTCGGATTGCGGGCGGGGGAGAGCCCGCTGGCGGCCGGGGACGGCGCGCTACGCTTTCGGTCCGAGATCGAGGCGGATGGGATCGAGGTCCTGCCCGATCGCGATCCCGCCCACCGGATCTCGGCGCGCTCGGTCGCGAGGCTGGGCGCGGACGTGGAGCCCGGCTCGGAGCAGCCGATCCGGCCCATCTACCTGAGGCGTCCCGACGCGGAGCGTTGGCTTGAGCGAAACCGCAGCAACTGAGCTACCCCGGGCGGCCGGCCCGCCCGAGGTCGAGCTGCGCCGGCTCGCCTATGCCGACCTGGCCGGCGTGCTGGCGATCGAGCGCCGCTCATTCCCGGCTCCGTGGTCGCTGGCGATGTTCGTGCTCGAGGTCTCGAAGCCGGGCGGCGTCTGCCTCGCGGCGTACCGCGGGGGCGAGCTGGTCGGCTACCTGGTCTGCTCGCGCTACGCCGACGTCTGGCACCTGATGAACGTCGCCGTCCACCCCGGGCTGCGCCGGGAGGGGATCGGCAGCGAGATGATCCGCCGCCTGCTCGAGGAGGCCGGCCACGAGGAGCGCTACACGCTCGAGGTCCGCGTCTCCAACCACGCGGCGATCGCGATGTACGAGCGGCTCGGCTTCCGGCGCGCCGGACGGCGGCGGCGCTACTACCCCGACAACGGCGAGGACGCGCTGATCATGTGGCTCGGCGATCCCGGGCTTTGATCCTCGCGATCGAAACCTCCTGCGACGACACCTGCGCCGCGGTCCTGGAGGGGCCGCGGGTGCTGAGCAGCGTCGTCGCCTCGCAGGCCGAGCTGCACGCGGGCTTCGGCGGCGTCGTCCCCGAGGTCGCCTCGCGGCGCCACCTGGAGCTGATCAACCCGGTCGTCGACGCCGCCCTGGAGGAGGCCGGCAGCGGGCTCGCCGACGTCGAGGCGATCGCGGTCACCACCCATCCGGGGCTGATCGGCGCCCTGCTCGTCGGCCTCAACTCGGCCAAGGCGCTGGCCGCCGCGACCGGCAAGCCGCTGATCGGCGTCGACCATCTCCAGGGCCACGTCGCCTCCGCCTTCCTCGAGCCGGACCCGCTCGCGCCCCCGTTCCTGGCCCTGATCGCGAGCGGCGGGCACACGCTGCTGGCCGCGGTCCACGACCGCGAGGGCCACGAGGTGCTGGGCTCGACGCTCGACGACGCGGCCGGGGAGGCGCTCGACAAGGGCGCCCGGCTGCTCGGGCTCGGCTACCCCGGCGGGCCCGCGATCCAGCGCGAGGCGGCGGCGGGCGATCCCGGGGCGTTCACCTTCCCGGTCGCGATGAGCCGCGAGCCGAGCCTCGACTTCAGCTTCAGCGGCTTGAAGACGGCGCTGCTGTACGAGGTGCGCGGGCTGGGGGAGGAGGAGGCCCGGCGCCGCCGGGCCGATCTCGCCGCCTCCTACCAGGCGGCGGTCGTCGGCCAGCTCGTCGCGAAGCTGGAGCGGGCGCTCGCCGGGGGCGGCTGGGACGCCGTGGCGCTGGGCGGCGGCGTGGCGGCGAACGCGCTGCTGCGCGAGCGCGCCGCGGAGCTCTGCGAGCGGCACGGGGCGCGGCTGAAGCTGGTGCCACCGGAGCGCTGCAACGACAACGCGGCGATGATCGGCGCCGCGGCGCGCTACGGCGAGCGCGTCCCCTATCCCGGCTACCTCGACTGGGACGCGGCCGCGCGATGAGCCCTCGCGACCAGTCGCCCGCACCGGGGGCGGGCGGGGAGACGGCGCCGGCAAGCGGCGTCCCGGCGCGGGATCCGGTCCCGGTCACGGTCTACACGCGGCCCGGCTGCTCGCTCTGCGAGGAGGCCGTCGCCGGCCTCCGCGACCTGCGCGAGCGGGGCGCCCCGCTGCGCGTCGAGGAGGTCGACATCGAGTCCGACCCGGCCCTGCACAAGCGGCTCATGGAGCGGATTCCGGTGATCGAGATCGCGGGCGAGCCCGTCTGCGAGCTGTGGCTCGATCCTGACGTCGTGCTCGCGCGGATCGGTACCTTGTCGGAATGAGCGCCCGGCGCACAACGTCCACCCCTGCCGCCGGGCGCCCGGCGCGGGGCGCCTCCAGGGCGGTCAACGGCGGGGCCCCCGAGCGGCTCTCGATCGGCGTGGCGGCGCGGCTCTCCCGCTACCTGCAGGTGCTGATCCAGGCGCGCAAGATGGGTCGCGAGACGATCTCCTCGCAGGACCTGGCCTCCTGGACGCACGTCAACTCGACCCAGATCCGCCGCGATCTGTCGGGGTTCGGGAAGTTCGGCAAGCGCGGGGTGGGCTACAACGTCGAGTCGCTCGTCGGCGAGGTACGGAAGATCCTCCGCACCTCAGGCCAGCACAACATCGCCCTCTTCGGCGCCGGCAACCTGGGCCACGCGATCGCCTCCT
>CAZARJ010000243.1:0-3370 GCA_964487515.1 uncultured Conexibacteraceae bacterium
GACGCGATCCAGCGCTCCTCGCCGGCGATCCGCACCTTCGCGATCCGCCGCTCCTTCGCCAGCTTGCCCAGCATCGACTCGGCCGAGTAGCCCTCGGCCACCCGCTCGGCCGCCTCCGCGGCGGTCAGGTCGCCGAGATTGCGGAGCAGCTGCTGGAGCGCGTCGCGGTCGCCGGCCCGCCCCGCCTCGGTGCGGTGCTGGAGCTGGGCTTCGACCTCCTCCAGGGCCTCGGGGTCGATCAGCTCGCGCAGCTCCTCCTGGCCCAGCAGCTCGCGCAACAGGTCGCGGTCGAGGGCCAGCGCCGCGGCGCGCCGCTCGGCGTTCGGCGTGTCCCCCTCGTACATGTAGGTGGCGACGTAGTCGAACAGCAGCGAGGAGGCGAAAGGCGAGGCGGACCGCGTCTCCACCTCGACCAGCGAGATGCGCCGCGAGCCCAGATCGCGGAGGATCTCCGCCAGCGCGGGCAGGTCGAGGACGTCGCGCAGGACCTCGCGGTACGTCTCGAGGGTGACCGGGAAGCGGGGGAAGTCGCGCGCCACCTCGAGCAGCGACTGCGCCTTCAGCCGCTGCTGCCAGAGCGGCGTGCGCTTGCCCGGGTACGCGCGCGGAATCAGCAGGGAGCGTCCCGCCGCCTCCCGGAAGCGCGAGCCGAACAGCGCCGAGCCGGCGAGCTCGGCGACGATCAGCTCCTCGATCTCGTCGGCGTCGAGCAGGACCAGCTCTGCCTCGGGCGGCTCGTCGGCGTCGGGCAGGTGGATGACGATCCCGTCGTCGGACCAGATGGCGTCCGCCTCGAGCTCGAAGGTGGAGCGGATCCGGGCGGCGAGCGCGAGCCCCCACGCGGCGTGGACCCGGCCGCCGAACGGGGAAAGGACGCAGAGGCGCCAGTCGCCGATCTCGTCGCGGAAGCGCTCGACCACGATCGTCTCGTCGGAGGGCACCACCCGGGTCGCCGCCTGCTGCTCGCGCAGGTAGGCGAGCAGGTTCTCGGCCGCCCACTCATCGAGATCGTAGTCACGGGCCAGCGTGGCGACGTCGCTGCCGACCGCCTCGCGCGAGAAGGCGCCGATCGCCCGGCCCAGCTCGACCGGTCGCCCGACCCCCTCGCCGCGCCAGAACGGCAGCGCCCCCGGCACGCCCGGCGCCGGGGTGACGATCACCCGGTCGCGCGTGATCTCCTCGATCCGCCAGCTCGAGGCGCCGTGCATGAAGACCTGACCGGCCCGGGCCTCGTAGACCATCTCCTCGTCGAGCTCGCCGACCCGGCGGCCGTCGGGGAGGTGGACCCCGAACAGGCCCCGGTCGGGAATCGTCCCCGCGTTGGTGACCGCGAGGCGGCCGGCGCCCCTGCGCCCCCGCACGGTGCCCTCGGCGCGGTCCCAGACGATCCGCGGCCGCAGCTCCGCGAAGCGCTCCGACGGGTAGCGGCCGTCGAGCATGTCGAGGACGTTCTCGAGCTGCTCGCGGGAGAGCTCGCCGTAGGGCTCGGCCGCGCGGACCACCGCCTCGAGCTCGTCGACATCCCACTCCTCGTCGGCGACCATGGCGACGATCTGCTGGGCCAGGACGTCGAGGGGGTTGCGCGGGATCACCGTCTCCTCGATCTCGCCGTCGCGCATGCGCCGCGCCACCACGGCGCACTCGAGCAGGTCGGAGCGGAACTTGGGGAAGATGCGGCCCTTCGAGACCGCGTCCAGCTCGTGGCCGGCGCGTCCGACCCGCTGCAGGCCGCGCGCCACCGACTTCGGCGACTCGACCTGGATCACCAGGTCGACGGCGCCCATGTCGATGCCCAGCTCCAGCGACGAGGTGGCGACGATGCACGGCAGTCGCCCCGACTTGAGCAGCTCCTCGACCGCCTCCCGCTCCTCCCGCGCCAGCGAGCCATGGTGGGCGCGGGCGATCTCGGGAATACCTGCCGGGGGAATGCTCCGCTTCGCGTCCGCTTCAATAACTGCCGGGGAAATGCTCCGCTTCGCGTCCGCTTCCCCCGGTTGCCCTCCGGCTTCCAGCGTCTCCTCGTGCATCTCGTTCAGGCGGCGGGCCAGGCGCTCGGCGCCGCGGCGGCTGTTTACGAAGATGATCGTCGACGTGTGCTCGTGGACGAGGCGCAGAAGCTCGGGGTAGATCGCGGGCCAGATCGAGTGCGCGACCGGGGCCGCAGGGCCGTCGGGGCCCGGCAGATCGGCGGCGCCCGAGACGCCCGCGGGCGGAGGGACGTCGGCCCGTCGGGCGCCCCGCTTCGCGTCCGCTTCTCCCGGTTGCCCTCCGGTATTGGAAGCAGGGGCGGGGAGGTGGGGGTCGGACATGTCCTCTACCGGGACGACGATCTGGAGGTCCAGGTCCTTGCGGACGCCGGCGTCGACGATCTCGCACTCGCGGCCGGGGCCGACCAGGAACTTCGCGATGCGCTCCAGCGGGCGCTGGGTCGCCGAGAGGCCGATGCGCTGCAGGGCGCGCGGCTGCTCACCGCGCTCCTCCGCGCTGACGCGGACGTGGCGCTCGAGGCGCTCGATCGTCAGCGCCAGGTGGGCGCCGCGCTTGGTCGGGGCGACGGCGTGGATCTCGTCCACGATCAGCACCTCGACCCCGCCCAGGATCTCGCGCGCCCGCGAGGTCATCATCAGATAGAGCGACTCCGGCGTCGTGATCAGGATGTCGGGCGGCTTGCGCAGCATCGCCTGGCGCTCGCGCTGCGGGGTGTCGCCGGTGCGGAGACCGACGCTCACGTCGGCCCCGATCCCCGCCAGCGGCGCCCGCAGGTTGCGCTCGACGTCGTAGGAGAGCGCCTTCAGCGGCGATACGTAGACGAGGGAGATACCTGCCGGGGAAATGCTCCGCTTCGCGTCCGCTTCCCCCGGTCGACCGGCCGTAGTTGCGGCAGGGGCGGAACCTTCGTTGTCGGGCGGGGGATTCCGCTTCGCGTCCGCTGCCGACGGTTGGCCGGCGGCCTTCGCGGAGACCTGGGGGTCGGACATGTCCTCGACCGGGACGACGATCTCCAGGTCCAGCTCCTTGCGGACGCCGGCGTCGACGATCTCACACTCGCGGCCGGGGCCGACCAGGAACTTGGCGATCCGCTCCAACGGGCGCTGGGTGGCCGAGAGGCCGATGCGTTGCAGGCCCCGCGGCTCCTCCCCGCGCTCCTCGGCGCTCACCCGGACGTGGCGCTCGAGGCGCTCGATCGTCAGGGCGAGGTGGGCGCCGCGCTTGGTCGGGGCGACGGCGTGGATCTCGTCCACGATCAGCGCCTCGACGCTCGTCAGGATGTCGCGCGCCCGCGAGGTCAGCATCAGGTAGAGCGACTCGGGCGTGGTGATCAGGATGTCGGGCGGCTTGCGCAGCATCGCCTGGCGCTCGCGCTGCGGGG
>CAZARJ010000244.1:0-3363 GCA_964487515.1 uncultured Conexibacteraceae bacterium
CGCCGGCCGCGGCGGCCGGACGCCCGTCGCGCGTGGCCGCGAACGTCCTGCCCGTTCGCTTCCGGGCTCGCCGGAACATCGCCGGCGGGCGGCTCCGGCTCCCCTTCGGGTGCGCTCGGTCGGGCCGGGAAGTCCATCCCGCGAGCCTACTCGCGGCCGCCGAAGCGCCGCCGCCGCGAGGCGTACTCGCGCAGCGCGCGCTCCAGCTCCGCGCGGTCGAAGTCCGGCCAGAGCAGCTCGCTGAAGACGAGCTCCGAGTAGGCGCTCTGCCAGAGCAGGAAGTTGGACAGCCGCTTCTCGCCGCTGGTCCGGATCACGATCTCCGGGTCGCGCATCTCGGGCGCGTAGAGCAGCGCGGCGAACTCCTCCTCCCCGCCGCCCCCGTAGCGGGCCGCGGCGTCGAGGATCTCCGCCCGGCCGCCGTAGTTGAAGGCCACGAACAGGGTCATCCGGCGGTTGCCGGCGGTCTCCTGCTCGGCCCAGCCCATCTGCCTCAGAAGGCCCTCCGAGACGCCCTCGCGGCGGCCCACGAAGCGCATCCGCACACCCTCCGCGTCGAGCTCCGGGGTCTCGGAGACGATCAGCTCGGCGAACATCTCCATCAGGCCCGCGACCTCGTCCTCCGGGCGGGCCCAGTTCTCGGTCGAGAACGCGTACACGGTCAGCTCCTCGATCCCGAGCGCGACCGCGTCCTTGACCGTCTGCTTCAGCGTCCGCGCCCCCTCGCGGTGGCCCTCGAGCACGGAGACGCCGTGCTCGCTCGCCCAGCGACCGTTGCCATCCATGATGATCGCGACGCAGGTGGCGTCGGAGCTCGCCCGCGTCGTGGCCACTAGACGGTCAGGATCTCCTCTTCCTTGCCCTTCATCATCGCGTCGATCTCGCCTACCGCGGCGTCGGTGATCTTCTGCACCTCGGCCGCCGCGCGGTGCTCGTCGTCCTCTCCGATCTCGGCGTCCCGCTGCAGCTCGCGCAGGTCGTTGAGCACGTCGCGGCGCACGTTGCGGATCGCGATCCGCCCCTCCTCGCCGACCCCGTGCACGATCTTCACCATCTCGCGGCGCCGCTCCTCGGTCAGCTCCGGGATCTGGAGCCGGATCACAGCGCCGTCGTTGTTCGGGGTCAGGCCGACGTCCGACTCCGAGATCGCCTTCTCGATCGCGTTCAGCGCCCCCTGGTCGTAGGGGGTGACGGTGAGCAGGCGGGCGTCGGTGGCGGCGATGTTCGAGAGCTGGTTGAGCGGCGTCTCGGCCCCGTAGTAGTCGACGATGATCCGGCTCAGCAGCGCCGGCGAGGCGCGCCCGGTGCGCACCGTCGCGAGCTCGCCGCGGGTCGCCTCCACCGACTTGTCCATGCGCTCGCGCGCGTCCGCGAGCAGCCCGTCGACCAGCTCGCTCATCGCTCCCCGGCTCCCGCCGCCGGCCGACGCCCGGCGTCGCGCTGCGGCTTCGATGAGACAAGGGTTCCCACGCGCTCTCCGGCGACGATCCTATCTATGTTCGACTCGCCCGCCATGTTGAAGACGTAGATCGGCAGGTCGTTGTCCATGCAGAGGGAGAGCGCGGTCGAGTCCATCACCCGCAGGTCGCGCTCGATCGCCTCCCGGTGGCCGACGTGGGGCAGGAAGCGGGCCTCCGGGACGAGGGCCGGATCGGCGTCGAAGACGCCCTCGACGCCGTGCTTGGCCATCAGGATCGCCTCGGCGTGGATCTCGAGGGCGCGCAGCGCCGCCGCGGTGTCGGTGGTGAAGAACGGGTTTCCGGTGCCGGCGGCGAAGATCACGACGCGGCCCTTCTCGAGGTGGCGCACGGCACGTCGGCGGATGTAGGGCTCGGCGACCTCGGTGACGGTGATCGCCGACATCACCCGCGTGATCGAGCCCTGGCGCTCGAGCGCGTCCTGAAGCGTGAGCCCGTTGAGGACCGTCGCCAGCATCCCCATGTAGTCGCCGGTCGTCCGGTCCATCCCGGCGGCGGCGCCCTGCAGGCCCCGGTAGATGTTGCCCGCCCCGACCACGACCGCGATCTCGAGCCCGGTCGCGTGCGCGCGGCTGATCTGCTCGGCGATGCCCTCGACCCGGGCCGGATCGATGCCGTAGCCCGCCTCCCCCATCAGCGCCTCGCCGGAGAGCTTCAGCAGGACACGGTCGAACGCCCGCCCGGAATCGCGCTCGGAGCTCATCGCGGCCGGGCGGGGCCCGCTAACCCTCCGCGCCGACTTCGAAGCGCGCGAAGCGCGCGATGCGGATGTTCTCGCCGGTCCGCGCCGCCGCCTCCTCGCGAAGCTGCTCGATCGTCTTGCCCTCGTACTTGTCGGCGTTCACGTGCTCCTGCTCGAGCAACGCGATCTCCTTGCGCCACTTCGCGATCTGGCCGTCGACGATCCGCTCGCGGACGTTCTCCGGCTTGCCCTCCTCGGCCGCCTTCTGCTCGAAGACCTCCCGCTCGGCGGCCTCCTCCTCTGCGGGGATGTCATCGGCGGAGACGTAGCGCGGCGCGGCGGCCGCGATATGCAGGGCGATCTCGCGCGCGAGCTCGCCGAAATCGTCGTTGCGGGCCACGAAGTCGGTCTCGCACCGGACCTCGATCAGGACGCCGATCCGTCCCGTCGCGTGCACGTAGGAGGCGACGATGCCCTCGCCGGTGGAGCGACCGCTGCGCTTCGCCGCCGAGGCCTGCCCCTTGACGCGCAGGACCTCGATCGCCTTGTCGAGGTCGCCGCCCGCCTCGGTCAGCGCCGCCTTGCAGTCCATCATCGCCGCGCCGGTGCGCTCGCGCAGCGCCTTCACGTCCGCCGCCTTGACCTGGGTCCCGCTCACTTCGAGCCTCCTTCCGCGCCCGCGGCGCCGGCTGGGGCCTTCCCGGCTTCCGGCTCGCCGGCGGACTGCTCCTTCGCTTCCTCGTCCTGCGCTTGCTTCGCCGCGGCGGGCTCGGCCTTCCCCTCACCGGCGGGCTTGGCCTCGGCCTTCTTGTCGGCGGGCTTGGCCTCAGTCTCACCGGCGGGCTTGGCCTTGTCCTTCTCATCGGCGGGCTTCGCCTCGGCCTTCTTCTCCCCGGCGGCGGGCTTGGCCTGCCTGGCCGGCGGCTTGGCCTGCTTGGCGGCGGGCTTGGCATCGCCGGCGGCAGCCTGCTGCTCCTGCCCCCCGGCCGGCGCCTTCGCCTTCGGGGCGGCCTTGGCCTCCGGCGCGGGCGTCGCGGCCGGAGCGGCGGCGCGCTTGCCGCCGCCCGTGGAGCGGGCGGGGGTACCGCCGCCCTTCGCCGCCGCGGCATCGGCCTCCGCCTTGGCCTTCGCGGCCTCCGCCTTCGCCGCCTCCTCGGCGGCCTTGCGGGCTTCCTCCTCCTCGCGCTTCTTGCGCGCCTCCTC
>CAZARJ010000245.1:0-1831 GCA_964487515.1 uncultured Conexibacteraceae bacterium
GAGGGGCAGCTTGCCTCGCGCGGCGAGCACGGCCGCGGCCGCATGCCCGAGCCGGCCGAGATCCTCGCCCGGATCGAGGCGCTGGCGGCGCGCGGCGTCCGCCACGGCGCGGAGCCCGGCGCGCGGGGCATCAGCCTCGCTGGTCAGCCCGAGAAGACAGGAGGGGACGGTGTCGCGTCCGATCCCCGCGTCGACGAGGACGATCCCGTCGCTGCGTCCGGCGGGGCCGGCGCCCGGGTGGGTCCCGCTCCGGAGGGGGCAGGCGCCGGCGCCGGGCCGCTGGCGGGCCGCAAGTTGCTGATCACCGCGGGCGGCACCCGTGAGGCGATCGACCCGGTGCGCTTCATCGGCAACCGCTCCAGCGGGCGCATGGGAGTCGAGCTGGCCGAGGCCGCGCTGCGCGGCGGCGCGCAGGTGACCCTGCTCGCCGCGAACGTCGTGCTGCCGTCCGATCCGGCGATCGCGCGCGCCGACGTCGAGAGCGCGGCCGAGCTCGCCGCCGCGGCGGAAGACGCCTTCCCGGATTGCGACGTCCTGCTGATGGCCGCCGCCGTCGCCGACTTCCGGCCGACCGACGCCGCCGCGGGCAAGCTCGAGCGCGAGGGCTCGGGCGGGCTGCGGTTGGAGCTCGAGGAGACCGAGGACGTGCTCGCCGCCCTCGCCGCCCGCCGCCGCCCGGGGCAGACCCTGGTCGGCTTCGCGGCCGAGCACGGCGGCGACTACCTGGCGCGCGCCCGCGCCAAGCTCGAGCGCAAGGGCATCGACGCGATCGTCGTCAACGACGTCTCCGACGCCACCATCGGCTTCGACTCCGGCGAGAACGAGGTCACGATCGTCACCGCGGGGGATCAGACGCCGCTCCCGCGCGCCTCCAAGCGCGAGATCGCCGAGGCGATCCTCGACCGCCTCGCCACGCCCGCCCCGTCCTGAGGCCGCAGCCTCGCCACCCCCGCTCGTCCTGAGGCGGCAGCCTCGCCACCCCCGCTCGTCCTGAGACGGCACGAAGTCCCGCTCGCCGCGGAATCCCGCGCTGACCCTGCACTTATTCGGAGCATTTCCGGGTAAGTGCAATGTCGAGGGCCGGCGGAGCCGGCAGCTCGCGCCGAGCTTGCAGTTCGCTGGAATATTTGCCGGGAAGCGCAAGCTCGGTCTGCGGCGGCATCGGGGCTGGACAGGGTCCGTAGACTTGTTTGCATGAGCAAGAAGAACCAGGACAACCCGACCCGGGAGTCGAGCTACGACCTCTACACGAGGGGTCTCGAGCTGCTCGAGAACGGGGACTACGCCGCCGCGGCCGTGCCGCTCGGCAAGGTGGCCGCGCGGGAGCCGGAGAAGACGTCGGTGCGCGAGGCGCACGGGCGGGCGCTGTTCCGCTCGCGGCGCTTCGGCGAGGCGGCGCGGGAGTTCGAGGCCGTGGTCGAGCGGTACCCGACCAACGACTTCGCTCACTTCTGCCTCGGGCGGGCGCTCGATCTGAGCGGCCGCAGCGAGCGCGCGCACCGGCACCTGGCGATCGCCACGAGCCTGCGGCCGGACCGCGAGGACTACCGCACCTACCGGCAGCGGCTGCTCGCCTCCTGAGCGACGCGATGCGGGCGCTGGTGCAGCGGGTCAGCTCGGCCTCGGTGCGCAGCGAGGGGGCCGAGCTGGCCCGGATCGGGCCCGGGATGCTGGTGCTGCTCGGCGTCGCCGCCGGCGACGGGCCCGAGCAGGCCGAGCGGATCGCCCGCAAGCTGCGGGCGCTGCGCATCTTCGCCGACGCCGAGGGGCGGATGAACGAGCCCCTCGGCGAGCGCGAGGTCCTCTGCGTGAGCCAGTTCACCCTCTACGG
>CAZARJ010000245.1:1931-3308 GCA_964487515.1 uncultured Conexibacteraceae bacterium
ATATGGACGAGCTTCAAGCTGACATCGAAGCGAGGGTCGCGGCCCTCGACCCGGCGATCGAGGTGATCGACGTGCAGCGCAACGGCCCCGAGGCCCTGCGCATCTTCGTCGATCATCCCGGCGGCGTGACCCTGGACACGTGCGAGCGCGTGACGCTCGCGCTCGGCGACCTGCGGGCCGACTTCGCGCTCGAGGTCTCTTCGCCCGGGCTCGACCGGCCGCTCGCCAAGCCCGATCACTACCGGCGCTACGTGGGCCGCACCGTGCGCGTGCGTACGAACGTGCCGCTCGACGGGCAGCGCAACTTCACCGGCCGCCTCCTCGCCGCCGACGCGGAGCGGATCAGCATCGATGCCGAGGCGGGCAGGACCGAGATCCCGCTCGACCGCGTCCACCGTTCGAACCTTGTCCCTGACCCCTCGGAGGTAGTTTCGTGAGCCGCGAGATCGTCGACGCCATCAAGGTGTTGGAGCAGGAGAAGGGCCTCGATTCCGAGACCCTGATGGCCGCGCTCGAGGACGCGCTGCTCTCCGCCTACAAGAAGACCCCGGGCGCGGCGCGCTACGCGCGGGTCGACCTGGACCGCGAGACCGCGGACTTCCGCGTGTACGAGCTGATCCTGCCGGTCGAGCTGGAGGAGAAGCTGCTCGCCGAGGTGGCCGAGAGCCAGGAACCGGAGATCGATCCGGCGACCGGCGAGCTGCGCGAGCCCGAGGAGCCCGACCTGGATCCCGAGATCCTGGCCCCCTACGAGGATCAGATCGAGTCCCGCGACGTGACCCCCGACGACTTCGGCCGGATCGCCGCGCAGACCGCCAAGCAGGTGGTGCTGCAGCGGATCCGCGAGGCCGAGCGGATGATGATGTACGAGGAGTTCCAGGGCCGCGTCGGCGAGCTGATCACGGGGATCATCCAGCAGTCCGACAACCGCTACACGCTGGTCCAGCTCCGCGACCGGGTCGAGGCGCTGCTGCCGCGCTCGGAGCAGATCTACAGCGAGCGCTACGACCACGGGATGCGGATCAAGGCCGTGATCACCGACGTCTCGGCGGAGGGCAAGGGCCCGAGCGTCGTCGTCTCCCGCAAGAGCCCGGAGCTGATCAAGAAGCTGTTCGCGCTCGAGGTGCCGGAGATCGCCGACGGGCTGGTCGAGGTCGTGGGCGTCGCCCGCGAGCCGGGCTTCCGCTCCAAGATCGCCGTCGTCTCCCACAGCGAGGGCGTGGATCCGGTCGGCGCCTGCGTCGGGCCACGCGGCTCGCGCGTGCGCATGGTCGTCTCCGAGCTGCGGGGCGAGAAGATCGACATCATCCCCTACAACGAGGAGCCCGCCCGCTTCGTCGCCAAGGCGCTCTCGCCGGCGCGCGTGCGCGAGGTGCT
>CAZARJ010000246.1:0-3307 GCA_964487515.1 uncultured Conexibacteraceae bacterium
CCGCTGAGGTCGATGTAGGCCTCGTCCAGCCCGACCACCTCGACCGCGTCGCTGAAGCGCCCGAACACCGCCATGACGCGCTCGGAGGCAGCCTTGTAGCGGGCCATGTCGCGCGGGATCACGATCGCCTGCGGGCAGCGCCGGCGGGCGATCGCCATCGGCAGCGCGGAGTGGACGCCGAAGCGGCGCGCCTCGTAGGAGGCGGTCATGACGACGCCGCGCGAGCGCGGGTCGGTGGGCCCGACGATCACCGGTCTGCCGCGTAGCTCCGGGCGGCTGAGCAGCTCCACGGCGACGTAGAAGGCGTCCATGTCGGCATGCGCGACGACGTGCTCCCAGGACGCCGGATCGCCGTAGACCCGCTCGGAAGCCATGCGCCGATGGTAGGCCCGCGCGCGGACGGGCGCCCGGAGCCCGCCGGGGCCGGCCCGGCCCCACGAACCCGATCTTTTCGGTACTGGGGAGCGAAAAGTTCGGGTTCGTGTCGAGCGGGGCAGCGCGGGGAGGGGTTGGGGGCCCCGGGATCGCGCCCGCCCGGACCGGCCCGCCGTTGCTACGGTCTCCACGTGAGCGCGGAGGCCAAGAACCTCGAGGCGATCTCGAAGGCCATCGACCAGCACAACGCGAGCTGTCCCTACCCGGCCGCCGAGGTGCGCATGAACCCGTTCGAGGTCGACCGGCTCGGCTGGGAGCAGATCCGCGGTCTGCCGATTGTCCCCGACGACGCGCTCAGCACCGGCCGCTTCCGGATCGTCTGCTCGCGCGACCTCGAGGACTCGGGGATCGAGGAGACCGAGGCCGTCGGCACCCCGATCGAGATCGCCGCACCCTCCCGCAACTGACCACAAGCCGCGGGACGGCGAGGCTCAGGGCCCGCGGATCAAGGACGCACAAGGCGCCGTGGCCCCTGGGCCACAAGCCGCGGAGGACGCCGAGCCGCGCGCCCTGAGCCCGCCGTCAGACCTCGTTGAAGAAGTTGATCCCCAGCTCGTCCAGGGCCTGCTGGGCCTCGATGTTGAGGCGCGTCAGCTCGCCGGTGAAGACGAGCACGCCCATGACGACGAGGATCACGCCGCCGGTCGCCATGATCGCCGGGTAGTGCCGCTTGACGACGTCGAAGGCGGTCGTCATGCGGGTGAATGCCAGCGCGGTGAGCAGGAAGGGGACGGCGAGGCCGAGCGAGTAGACGGCGAGCATCACGCCGCCCTCGAGCACCGACCCGGTGCTGCCGGCGAGCGCCAGGATCGCTCCCAGGGTGGGCCCGATGCAGGGCGTCCAGGCGATCGCGAAGGCGGCCCCGGCGATCATCGGCCCGCCGCTGCCGGCGCGCTCGAGCAGCGCGTCGATGCGCCACTCGCGGTTCAGGCGGGCGATGAACAGCGAGGCGATGAAGAGCAGCCCCATGAGCACGATCAGCGCCCCGGCGACGCGATTCAGGGTCTCCTGGTTGTGGCGCAGCGTCTGGGTCAGGCCGACCGCGGTCAGCCCGAGGAGGATGAAGATCGCCGAGAAGCTGGCGACGAAGACGAGCGCGGGGGGGAGGACCGTGCGCCAGCTCGCGCGGTCCAGGTCCGCCGCGGCGACGCCGGTCACGGCCGAGAGGTAGCCGGGCACGAGCGGCAGGACGCAGGGGGAGAAGAAGGAGACCGCGCCCGCGAAGAGCGCCGTGAGCAGCCCGACTCCACCGATCTCGAGCATCGGCCGGGGAGGGGGCCTAGGTAAGCGCCAGCGACAGTCGGCGGCGATGCTCGCGGGCCAGGTCGCTGCTCGGCCCGAGCTCGGTGAAGATCGCGACCATCACCCGGCGCAGCAGATCGACCCGGGCCGGATCGCCGCCGGCTTCCCCGATCGCGGCCTGCAGCGCCTCCAGGGCGGCCTCGTGGTCGCCGCGGTCCCAGGCCGCGATGCCGTCGGCCACCTCGTCCCCGGCGTCGCCGGCCGCCTCGAGCTCGAGCCGGGCCAGCAGCCCGGAGGCGGTGAAGTCGTCCGGGAAGCCTTCCAGCAGCGGCCGTGCCTCCTCCGCCTCACCGCGGCGGATCAGGATCCCCGCCAGCGCGACGGAGGCGTCCCGGCGGCCCGGCTCCAGCTCGAGCGCCCGCCGCAGCGACGCCTCGTCGCCGGCGGCGGCGAGCCGCTCGGCCTCGGAGGGGGCGAGGCGGTCGAAGAACTCGCGCACGCGGGCGGGCGGCAGCGCGCCGGTGAACTCGTCCGCGACGGCGCCATCCACGAACGCCTTCACGGCCGGAATTCCCTGGATGCCGAACTGCGCCGCGAGCCCGGGGTTGGCGTCGACGTCGACCTTGGCCAGCTCGACGTCGCCCTCGCGCCGCGCGGCCTCGGCCTCGAGCGCGGGGCCGAGCTGCCGGCAGGGCCCGCACCATTCGGCCCAGAAGTCGACGACGACGGGCAGCTCGCGCGAGCGCTCGACGACGTCGCTGTGGAACCGGTCCTCGTTCACGTCATGAACCATGGGGAGAAGCTTAGAGAGCGCCGCTCCGCGGCCCCCGGAGATCACCTTGCAGCTAGGCTGAGAGCGGTGGAAACGCTGCGCGGGAAGCTGCTCATCGCCTCACCGGCCCTGGCCGACCCGAACTTCGAGCGCACCGTGGTGCTGATCACCGAGCACGCCGAGGAGGGTGCGATGGGAATCGTCCTCAACCGGCCGGCGGAGACCGAGGTGGCCGACGTGCTGCCGGAGCTCGCCGCCGTAGCGGCCGACGAGCCGATCTTCGTCGGCGGCCCGGTGCAGCCCGAGGCGCTGGTCGTCCTGGGCGAGTTCAACGACCCCGACAAGGCGGCGCGGATCGTGGTCGCCGACGTCGGCCTGGTCGCCGCCTCGACCGACCTCGACGAGCTGCCCGAGGCGCTGCGTCGCGGCCGCGTCTACGCGGGCTACTCGAGCTGGGGCTCGGGCCAGCTCGAGGCCGAGCTCGAGGAGGACGCGTGGATCGTCGAGCCGCCGATCCCGGCGGAGCTGTTCCCGGACGACCCGGCGACGCTCTGGCACGACGTCCTGGATCGCATGGGCGGCCAGTACGCGCTCGTCGCCCGCATGCCCGAGGACCCGCGCCTCAACTGAGGGAGAGCGCGCGGGAGCCGCATCCGGCGTTCCCGGGCCATTTCCGGGCTGGGGTTTACATAACATAGATTATCGTGCATTAGGAGGGTGGAATCGGGGACCGGGATCTCCGGGGGCTGCGGCGGCTGAGGCCATCGGGGGCGCCGATCCGCATATGCTCAGGCCAACCCCGTTTTCCCCGAGGAGGAGTCGATGAAGAGCTGGGATCTGACGAAGGTCGGCGTCGCG
>CAZARJ010000247.1:0-3302 GCA_964487515.1 uncultured Conexibacteraceae bacterium
CCGGGCAGGATCGCGCGCCCGCCCAGCAGGCTCCCCTCCTCGTGCTCGGCGGCGTCGCAGCAGGCGCCCCAGAAGCCGTCGTGAAGCTCGCCGGTGAGCCGGTTCGAGCCGCCCGGGCAGAGCGCCGGCGGCGCGTCGCGCGGGTTGATCCCCCCGACCTCCTCGTAGCTGAGCCCGCGGCGCTCAGCGAGCCCGCGCACCGCCTCGACCCAGGCCCGGCGCCGTGCACCAGCGCGCAAGCTACGGCGCTCGGCGGATCTGGGGGAAGTGGGTGCCGCCCCAGCGGGGCGCGAAATCCGGCGCCACATAGCAGGGCGCGAAGGCGCCGCTGGGGGGGTTGGGCTCGCGGAAGGTGGAGACGGTCGGGCTGCCGCCGTCGCCCATCAGCCGCTCGCCGCCGATGTGGTCGCAGTCGAAGTTGGGGAAGATCCCGTTGCGGGCCGCCGCGCCGCGGCTCAGGATCTGGTCGAAAGGCTGCAGGTAGCCGTTGCCGCGGTTCGTCGGCAGGCGGTTGGGATAGACGGCGAGCGACTCCTGGCTGATGTAGCCGAGCTGCTTGAGGGCATGGCGGGGGGCCGGCTGGCCGGGGATCGGAGAGAGCTGCCCGGCGAGCCCGGAGGCCGGCGTGGAGAGGAAGTCCGTGATGCTCGTACGGTAGTAGGAGAGCCAGGCGACGACCGGATTGAGGTTGGCGAGGAACGGGTTCAGCGCCCGCAGCGCCGGCCGCAGCTCCTCCAGCACGTCGGCGAGCGCCGGGAAGCCGGCGCGCGAGGCGCGCGTGAGCGCGTCGAGGTCGCCGAACAGCGAGCGCAGCGGCGGCGAGAGGCGGCGCACGCTGCGCAGCGTCGGGCTCACGTCGCTGGCGACCGGCAGCAGCTCGCGCACCAGCGGATGGGCGTCGCGGCGGAGCTCGTCGAGGCGCTGGAGCGTCAGCCGGGCCTCGGACTCGAAGGTGGGCGCGACCTGGAAGACGTCGCGCAGCGCCCCCTCCTCGGAGGCCAGCGCGCCGAACGTCTCGTTCGAGCTGCGGATCGCGCCCGCGAGCTGCTGGCCGCGGCTGCTGAGCGCGTCGAAGACCACGCCGCTGTCGCGGACCAGCCCCTGCAGCTGTTGCTTCTGGCGCCGGAGCACGGCGAGCACGTCGGAGGCGTCGCCGATGAACGGCCCGAGGTTGCCGAGCGCGTCGTTGAGGTCGAGCCCGCGGCCGCGGATCGCCACCGCCGCCCCCTGCTGCCAGCGCTGGAAGGCGAGCCGCGTCTCCTCGTCGAGGGCATTGAAGATCTCGTCGATCTGCGTCTGGTCGCGAACCTGCCCCACCCCCAGCGATCCGCCCTCCGGGACCGACTCGATGCGCGCCGCCTCCGCGTCGCCGACGTTCGCGGCCGGGCCCAGGGCCACCGGCGCCCACCTGCCGGCCGCCCGGTCGCTGCGGCCCTCCCCGTCCGCTGCGGCCCGTTGCGCGGGCGTCTGCGAGCCGGGCGCGAGCTCGACGTAGGTCTCCCCGAGCAGGGTCTTCTGCCGCAGCGTCGCGCGCGCGTCGCTGGCGATCGGGGCGAACTGCGGCTCGATCTCGATCTCGGCCTCGGTCGTGTCCTGGCCGCGGATCCGGATGTCGGCCGGCGCCGGCTCGATCGACTTCACCTTGCCGACCGAGACGCCGCCGATCCGCACGTCCGACTCGACCGCGAGCTGGGTCGCCTCCGGGAAGTAGGCGCTGATCCGGTAGCTCTTCGACTTCAGCGGCACCGGCCCGCCGAAGGAGACCCAGAGGAAGAGCAGCAGCCCGAAGCAGGACAGCGCGAAGCCGACCGCGAGGGCGATCCTCCCCACCGAGGGCGCGGACTTCTGCATCAGCACCCCCCCGCGAACGGCGCGCCGGGCGCGAACAGCGCGTTGAGCCCGGTCACCGCGGGCGCCAGCGGGCTGGCGGCGAGCAGGTTCTGGGCGTTCTTGCAGCTCAGGGTCAGATACAGGCGGCGGTCGACGCCGTGCGCGTCCTGGACCTGGAAGACGGAGTTCGAGTTGTGCCCCAGCCAGGCGCCCCAGAAGAGGTATCCCTCGTCGCGGTTGGGGGTCCCCGGGGGCTCGGCGCCGCGGGGGTTGAAGGCGGCCATGTTCCCGAGCCGGTTGACCTTCCGGCCGACCACGGTCAGCCGCGGCGTCGCGCGGGATAGCGGGCCGGCCGCGCGGCGCAGCTGGCGCACCGGCCGCCGCGCCGAGCGCACGAGCGGCCTGATCCGCTCGGCGAGCACCGGCGTAGTCCGCTCGGCCAGCTTCCGGGTCGCGGCGTTGACCTCGTCCAGGTTGCGGGCGAAGGGGCGCAGCTCGTTCAGCGCCGGCCCGAGCTGCGCGGCGAAGCCGGCGACGCCGGCGAGGGTGGCCCGTGAGCGCGAGAGGGTCCCGGGGAGCAGCCGCACCGCCCGCCGCACGCTCGGGTCCTGCTCGGCGATCGCCCCGACCGACGTACTCGCCTCCCGCACGAGCTCGGTCAGGGTGTGCTCGCTGCGGCCGACCGCCCCCGCGAGGCGGTTGAAGTTCGTGACCAGCCGCCCCAGCGCGTCCTTGCGCTCCGCCACACGGCGCTCGATCCGCTTCACGTCCCGGGTGAGCGGTCCGAGCGAGCCGAGCAGCCGGCCGAGGTCCCGGTCGCGGCCCTCCAGGCCCTCCCCGGCCCCGACCAGCAGCAGGCGCAGATAGGCGCGCGTGTCGGTGTCGAGCATCGCCAGCAGCTCGTCGAGGTTCACGTCCGGAGCCGTGTTAGCGAGCGGGATCCTGCCCCCCTCCTCGATCGCGCCGGCGCTCTTGCTGCCGGGGTCGAGCTCGAAGAACATGTCCTTGAGCGCGGTCTGCGGCCGCAGCAGCAGGGTCGCGTCACGGTAGATCGGCAGGTAGTCGCGGTCGACGCCGAACGTCACCACCGCGACGCCGTCTTCAAGCTCTACGTCCTCGACGTCGCCGATCTTCACCCCGGCGACGCGCAGCGTCTGCCCCTGCCCGGGGACGACCGCCTGCGCGGTGCTGAGCTCGGCCTTGAGCTCGAAGGGCCGCTCCTCCAGGACCGGGATCCGCAGGCGCTGGTTCTGCAGGATCACGTAGGCGGAGCCGAGCCCGGCCACGAGCAGCAGCAGGATGGCGATGAAGTCGCGGGCGTGCCGGCGCAGCGTCGCTCCCATCAGCCGTTCCCCCTGTAGAAGCCGCGCAGCGCCCGCATCGCCCGGCGCTCCCGCCGCAGCGCCTCGCCGCGCGAGCCCCGCTCCGCGGCCCGCGCGGCGGAGCCGAAGCCGCGCACCGCCGCGGCCGCG
>CAZARJ010000248.1:0-3296 GCA_964487515.1 uncultured Conexibacteraceae bacterium
CCGGGCAGACGATCGGCTCCCCATCTCGCCCGAGGATCTCGTTGCTCTTGGAAGCAGGGATCCAGACGAGCGCGAATGCCAGTGCCAGCATGGCTGCTCCGATCAGTGCAACCCATGGTCGCTTCGCTCCGCTACTCACCGAAGGCAGGGTTTCACCCACGCCTGCACGACGCAACCCCCCAACCGGCGTGGCGAAGCATCGCATGGGTGTCCGGAGCAGTCTTTATAGACTGGATTATTATAATCGGAGTTATATGGACGATTCGAGGATCTACACATGGCGGATCAGGGATCGGTTCCTGAACCGGGCCGAGGAGCTGCGGCGACTTGAGGAGTGGTGGGGCGGAGAGGACCAGAACGCCCTCGCGCTCTACGGGCGGCGGCGGGTCGGCAAGTCGTGGTTGTTCCGCGCCTTCGCCCACGGCAAGCCGGCGCTGATCCTCGTGGCGGAGCGGCGGGCGAGCGGGGCCCAGCTCGCCCGCTTCGCCGATCAGCTCGAAGAAGCCTTCGGGGTTCGGCTCGATATCCCCGACCTGCCGAGCCTGCTCCGGGCGCTCTACCGGCTCGCGGGCGACAAGACGCTGGTCGTGATCGACGAGTTCCCCTACCTGCTGCCGACGCGCAGGAAGGATCAGGAGGAGGTCCTGACCGGCGTGCAGGCAGTGATGGAGGAGGAGCGCGACGAGGCCGAGCTCAAGCTCGTCCTCTGCGGCTCGCACATCGCCCAGATGCGAGGCCTGCTGGCGGAGGGCAGCCCGATCCGCGGCCGGGTGACGCCGCTGCGGGTCCTATCGCTGCGATTCGGCCAGAGCCAAGGCTTCCTCGCGGGCTCGCCGGTCGAGCGGATCGAGCGCTTCTCGGTCAGCGGTGGGATGGCCGCCTACCTCGCCGAGCTCGGCAGCGGCGGACGCCTGCCCGAGCGGATCGCAAGGTGCGTGCTCAGCCACGGCGGACCGCTGTTCAACGACCCGCGAGAGGTGCTCGAGGAGGAGTTCACACGCCCGGGGACCTACTTCTCCCTCCTCGAGGAGCTGGCCGCCGGCGAGCGCGGCATCGGCGATCTGGCAGCTGCGCTGAGGACAAGGGGCAGCAGCCTGACGCAGTACCTCGACGACCTCGTGGAGATGGACCTCGTCGATCGGGTCGTGCCGGTCGGTGGCAAGCGCCGGGAAGCACGGTTCAGGCTGCGGGACCCGTTCCTCCGGTTTTGGTTTCGCTTCGTCTTCGGCGCGCAAGGCGACCTCGAGTCCGGACTGCCACCCGCGGCTCATTACGCAAACGCGATCAAGCCCGCCCTGCCCGGCCACACGGCACCGGTCTTCGAGGATCTCTGCCGCGAATACGTACGGCTGGTCGAGGGGATCCAGGTCGGCTCCTGGTGGGGCCGCGCTCTCGACGAGCTGCGCCGCGACGGAACCCGCTTCACGGACGAGATCGATGTGGTCGGCGTGAGCCGGGGGAGCGTGCAGATCGTCGGCGAGTGCAAGTGGACCAGCAGCAAGATGCCCTACACCGCGCTCAGGGACCTCGAGGAGCTCAAGCTCCCGGCGCTGCGCCAGGACGGCGCGAAGCTGGCCAAGCGCATGAGGATCGTGCTGTTCGCGAAGACCGGCTTCAGCAAGTCGCTGATCGACGCCGTCCGGGCCCGCGACGATCTCGAGCTGATCGACGCCGCCGCGCTGTACGACGGCCTCTGCTCCTAAGCCGGACGGCAAGCGCCCCGCCCCGCCGCCGCGGCCCCTACTGGCTCGGGAGCGGGGAGCCGGCCTCGAAGGCGAACCAGAGCCAGAAGGCGACGGTGACGAGGATCGTCGTGATCACGAAGATCCGCTCCACCGCGCCGATCGTGTTCCGGCGGGCGCGCTGTCGGGTGTCGGTCATGCCACGCATCCAGGGGCTGCGCGAGGTCGCCGCCTCGTCGTCGTCGCGCTCCAGCGCCGCCATCACCAGTCCGGCGATGTAGAGGACGGCCACGTAGCTGGCGATGATCCCGAAGAGGATCACGATCGCGACCGTGAAGCTGACCGTGGTCGCCCCCTCCCCGCTCTGTAGCTGCGAGCCGATCCAGACCCAGGCCAGGGGAACGCCGAAGCCGATCACCGCCGCGGCAGCGATGGTGATCACGAACACTCCAACCGTGGCGACGGGGCGCACCCGGCTAAATGTACTCCGTTGGATGAACAGCCCTAGTAGGGAGGAAGATCGTCGTACCAGCGGCCCAGCGACCTGAACGCGTGCCAGAAATCGCGCTTGGCGCTCTCGGAGTCGAGCGAGGCGTCGATATCGGGCGTGAAGATGGCATCGACGGTCGGGGTCAGGCGCTGGATCTCGCCCGGGCGGGGCGCGACCGGCTCGGCCAGGGGCAGCCCGAGCTCGTTCAGGCACTCGAGCGCCGGCTCGCCCATGACCACGACGCAGCGCGGCTCGACGATCGCCAGCTCGGCGAGCAGCCGGCCCACGCACCCCGGCGAGGCGAGCGCCGGATCGGCGACCGGACACTTCACGCAGAGCGTCCCGTACACGACCAGCGGATCGATCCCGAGCCGCTTCAGCGACTTCATGATCGCGTTCCCGGCGCGCCCGTAGAAGGCCACCCCCTCCTCGACCTCGGCCGCCGAGGGCATCTGCTTGAGCAGCACCACGTCGGCCTGCGGGTGCCCGGAGCCGAGCACCGGCATGAGGCTGCCGCGCGGGCACTCGCGACAGTCCTGGAGCTCATGCGTGAGCTGGTTCAGCTCGCGGATCGCACGCTCCAGATACTTCTCCTTGATCTCGTCTTCGGTGATCGGCATTGCGGGCGATCTCTTTGACGGGCTCGCGCCCTCTCCTTTTCGGGCCATGCTGGTTATGACCCCTGAATCAACTCTTGCCGCGTCCCGCCCCGGTACGCCGCCTGGCCGTGCGCTTCCCGCCCCGCACCGGGCGCGCGTTGGGGACCTGCTTGCGGCCGCCCGCCTGCCCGCCGGCCGCCTGCATCCACTTGAGCGCCTGCACGTAGACGAGGTTCTTGTGCTTGCGGACGATGTCGGCGCTGCGCATCGCCTCCAGGAACTCGGCCGGACCGTGGAAGTCGTGCAGCCGGATGCGGACGCTGCCGAGCGCCTGGGCGACGTGGCCGTCGGAGCCCGCCCCGGGCACGATCCGGTACTTGGCCGCGAAGCGCACGGCCTCCTCGTTGAAGGCGCTGACGGCGACGCGCGGGTTGAAGACCTCGAGGATGTCGATCTCGTTGACGATCGCCAGCAGGTGCTCGTAGTCGGGCACCGAGTGCAGGCGGTCGAAGGGGTGGGGGACGT
>CAZARJ010000249.1:0-3286 GCA_964487515.1 uncultured Conexibacteraceae bacterium
GAGCCGGTCCTTGACCAGCACCCCGCCCCGCGCGGCGCGCTCGGTCGCGATCGAGACGACCAGCGGGATCGCCAGCCCGAGCGCGTGCGGGCAGGCGATCACCAGCGTCGTTATCGCCCGGGCGACCGCGTCGTCGGCGAATCCCGCCAGGACCCAGACCAGGGCCGCGATCGCCGCCGAGCCGAGCGCGAACCAGAAGAGCAGCGCGGCGGCCCGGTCGGCGAGCCGCTGGGCGCGGGAGGAGGACGCCTGCGCGTCGGCGACGAGGCGCTGGATCCCGGCCAGGGTCGTGTCGTCGCCCGTCGCCGTCACCTCCACCCGGAGGCCGGAGTCGGTGGCGACCGTGCCCGCCACGACCTGGTCTCCGACCCCGCGGCGCACCGGCCTCGACTCCCCGGTGACCATCGACTCGTCGAGGCTGGCCGTGCCGTCGGCGATCCGTCCGTCGGCCGGCACCGCGGCCCCGGGCCGGACGAGGACGAGGTCGCCGACCTCGAGCCGGTCGGGGGCGACCATCACGACGGCGTCGCCCTCGATCCGCTCGGCCTCATCCGGGAGCAGGGCGGCGAGCGAGTCCAAAGCCGAGGTGGTCCGGGCCAGGGACCTCATCTCGATCCAGTGGCCGAGCAGCATGATCACGACCAGGAGCGCCAGCTCCCACCAGAAGCTCAGCTCCGGGTCGAGCAGCTCCAGGCTCGCGCCCCAGGAGGCGATGAAGGCGACGCTGATCGCGAGCGCGATCAACACCATCATCCCCGGCCGGCGCGCGCGCAGCTCGCCGGCCGCGCCGGTCAGAAAGGGCCGCCCGCCCCAGAGGTAGATGACGGTGCCGAGGACCGGGGCGACCCACTCCGCCCACTCGCCCGCCGGCAGCTCGTAGCCGGCGAGGTCGGCGAACATCTCGCTGAAGCCGACCGTCGGCGCCGCGAGCACGAGCATGACCCAGAACAGCCGCCGGAACTCCGCCACGTGATCGCCGTGGCCCCCGTGCTCCCCGTGCCCCTCACCACCCCCGTGTCCCGCATGGTGAGAGTGGGCGCCGGGGGCGTCGTCCGCGTCGCGATGTTGCCGGGAGGAGTGCATCAGAGGCCCCTTATCCCAAGGCCGCGCGGCCCGGAGAGGGGTGAGCGACGGGACTCGAACCCGCGACCACCTGGACCACAACCAGGAGCTCTACCAACTGAGCTACGCCCACCGCGCGCCCTCCAATCTAGCTTGCCGGAGCGGAGGACCCAAGCTGCCCCGCAGCCGGGTCAGAGCGCTTCAAGCCCGCGAAGCTGGGTATGCATGGACGCGCAGTGAAGCAACGTCGAGCCGATCGCGCCCGGATCTATCTCCTGGTTGCCGCCCTCGCGGCCCTCGCGGCCCTGGCCCCCCTCGCCTTCTGGCTGGGCGGCGTCCTCGCGGGCCTGATCATCATCATCTCGGTCCTGGCGCTGGTCGCCTTCGTCGCCACCCGGTGGGAGCGCTCCGGGGACGTCGAGGTCCTCGCCGACCCCGATGACGTCCACCGGATCCTGATCGTCGCCCACGGCGACGCCGACGGCGACGAGCTCGTCAGGACCCTGCAGGCACGCAAGCGGCCCGGGGAGACCGAGGTGCGGATCGTCGTTCCCGCGCTGACCAAGCCGATCAAGCGCATCGCGGACGATGTCGACGACGAAGCCCGCGCGGCGGAGCGGAGCGTCGAGCGCATGGTGGACCGCTGCCGGGCGTCCCACCCGGCCGTCAGCGGGACCGTGGGCGACGCCAACCCGAGGTTGGCCGTCGAAGACGAGCTCCGGGTCTTCGCCGCGAACGAGCTGCTCGTCTTTCCACCGCCCGAGGACGAGCTCGGGGAGTTCCGCATCCCGGCCCCCGAAGAGACCGTCGCGGGGATTCGCCTGCCGGTGACGGTGGTCGAGAGCCACGCGCCGTAGGGAAAAGCCGGGACGCCGCCCCGGCTCGCCGGCGGCGCGCGGTCAGAGCCCGAGGATCAGGTTCCGTACCGCTTCCGGCTCCGAGAGGAACGGGTGGTGGCCGCTGTCGAGCTCGACGACGCTCCCTGCCCGGCCGGCGTGCCGGCGTTGCAGGTCGGCGGGAGTTCCCCGATCCTCGGCACAGACGAGATAGGTCGACGGCACGTCCTGCCACGCCGCCGCCTGGACCGGCTGCTCGAGAACCGCCAGGCTCTGCGGAGCCGTCCTCTGAGCGGCCTGTCGCTGAATCTCCGGATCGCAGTCCTGAAGGAACGTCTCAGCGAGGGCGTCGGGCCGCACGGTGAAGGTGCCGGCCGCCGGATCGATGTCGAGAAACGGCGCGGGCTCCTCACCGCCGAACGTGGAGAGGCTCTCCCCGACCTCGGGCAGGTAGCTCGACACGAGCAGCATGTGGCGCACCGATTCGATGCCCGCAGCCGCCTGCGCGGCGACGATCCCGCCGTAGCTGTGGGCGACGACGACCGCCGGCTCCCCGCTCGCAGCCAGCGCTCCTCGGACCGCGGCGGCATCCTCAGCCAGCCCCGGTCCCCCGGCGGCAGGCGTCTCATCCGCCTCGCCGCAGCTCGGCAGCCCGGGCGCTTCGCTGGCGACGCCCCGCTCGGCGAGCAGATCACCGGTTCGATGCCACCACCACGGACCGTCCTTGACGCATGCTCCATGCACGAACACAACCCTCATCACGCCTCCTCGCCACTCGTTTGCCCGTCGCAGCGATATTAGACGTAGCGACTATTACGTGAAAAGATGGGGCGATGGGCAGGCGGCCGCAACCGGAGATCAGACAGCGCCTTCTCGACGCGTGCACCGACTACTCCCTCGAGCACGGCCTCCCGGACCGGCTCGCGCCGCTGGCTGCCGCTTCGGGCGCCTCCACCCGGATGCTGATCTACCACTTCGAGACGCGGGACCGGCTGCTCCGCGAGATCCTCGGCCAGGCCCGCAAGCGCCAGGTCCAGGCGTTCACCGACCTGATCCGCCTGCGGCCCGGCGAGCCCTATACGGAGACTCTCGCCCGCGCCTGGTCCGCGATCTCCGGGCCGGAGGGTGAGCCGTATCTGCGCATGTTCAGCCGCTTGCACGACACCGCGGGCGAGCCCCTCTGGCCCGGCTTCCGGCGCGCCGCGACCACCGATTGGCTCGAGCCCCTCGAGACCGGCATGCGCAGCCTCGGCAGGCCCGAGCTCGCAACCGTCGTGCTCGCCGTCATCCGCGGCCTCCTCAAGGACCTCGACGCGACCGGGGACGCAGCGCGCACCGACCAGGCATTCCACGACTTCCTCGCCATGATCGCCCGCCCCCAGGCCTAG
>CAZARJ010000250.1:0-3281 GCA_964487515.1 uncultured Conexibacteraceae bacterium
GGCGCAGCACATGCTGATCGCCGACGTCGAGCAGGACGCGCGCCGGCGCGCCGGGCGGGCGCTGCTCAAGATCGAGGCGGAGATGCAGCGCGAGGCCGACCGCCGGGCACGGAGCATCCTCGCCGTCGCGATGGGGCGGCTGGCCGGCTCGCACGCCAGCGAGACGACGACGCGCATGGTCGAGCTCCCGAACGACGAGATGAAGGGGCGGATCATCGGCCGCGACGGGCGCAACATCAAGGCGATCGAGAGCCTGACGGGCGTCGACGTGATCATCGACGAGACCCCGAGCGCGATCATGCTGTCGAGCTTCGACGGCATCCGCCGCGAGGTCGCGCGGCTGATGCTGGAGCGGCTGATCGCGGACGGCCGGATCCAACCGGCGTCGATCGAGGAGGCCTACGAGAAGGCGCGCCGCGACGTCGAGCAGCGGATCGCGAAGGAGGGCGAGCGGGCGGCGATCGAGGCCGGGGTGCACGGCATCGACCCCGAGCTGCTCGAGATCCTGGGCCGGCTTCGCTACCGCACCTCCTACGGGCAGAACGTCCTCGACCACCTGGTCGAGGCGGCCAAGATCGCGGGAACGGTCGCGGCCGAGCTGGGGGCCTCGGTGGAGACCGCCCGCCGGGCGACGCTGCTGCACGACATCGGTAAGGCGGTCAGCCACGAGGTCGAGGGCCCGCACGCCGAGGTCGGCGCGGCGATGGCGCGCCGCCGCGGCGAGTCCGAGGCCGTCGCGCACGCGATCGAGGCGCACCACGACGAAGTCGACCCGAAGACGGTCGAGGCGGTGATCGTGCAGATCGCCGATGCCGTATCGGCCGCCCGCCCGGGCGCGCGCGGGGAGGCGCTCGAGCACTACGTGACCCGGCTCCGGGGCCTGGAGGAGATCGCCGCGCGCCACCGCGGCGTGGAGAAGGTCTACGCGGTCCGGGCCGGGCGCGAGGTCCGGGTGATGGTCGATCCGGAGGAGGTCGGCGACGAGGAGGCGGCGGTGGTCGCCGAGCGGGTCGCCGCGGCGATCGAGAAGGAGCTCGACTTCCCGGGCCGGATCCGGGTCACGGTGATCCGCGAGACGCGGGCCGCCGCCTACGCGCAGTGACCGGCGCCGGCGGCGCGGGACGCCCGCGACGCCCCGCCCCTCGATAGGATCGCGACCGCGATGACCCACACCCTCTTCTACGTGACCGGCGGCGCCCTGGTCGTCCTCGCTCTCCTCGCGGCGTTCGTCGGCATGAAGTCCGAGCGCTTCCCATCCACCGGGGTGATGCGCGCCGGGATCGCCGTGATGGCGGCGCTGGTGGCCGTGACGCTCTACGGCGCGGTGATCCTCGCCGCCGACGAGAAGAAGGAGCGCGAGCACAACGCGGCGGCCGCGGCCGAGGTCGACGAGGCGGCCAGCCAGGGGGATACCCCGACGACCGGCGCCGAGGGCGGCGCGGGCGGCGAGAGCCAGGGGGAGGCTTCGGCCAGCACCGGGCAGGGAGAACAGGGAGGACAGGGCGAGAAGTCCGGCGGCGCGGCCAAGGGCGACCCGAAGGAGGGCGCGAAGGTCTTCGTGAGCGCCGGCTGCGGTGGCTGCCACACGATGAAGTCGCTCGGCTCCGACGCCGCCGGCACGGTCGGCCCGGACCTCGACACGGCCCTGGCCGGCAAGGACGCGGAGTTCATCCACACCTCGATCGTCGATCCCGAGGCGGAGATCACCGAGGGCTATCCGGGCGGCACCATGCCGGCCACCTACGAGCAGCAGCTCAGCGCCGAGCAGATCGACTCGCTCGTGGCCTTCCTGTCCCAGCAGGCCGGGGGCTGAGCCACTCCCGCGCGCGGGCGCGGGCCGGGCGTAGCGCAGCTACCCTGAGCGCGATGAACGACGCGGGAGCCGAGAAGCGCTTTCACCTGACCACCTTCGGGTGCCAGATGAACGAGCACGACTCGGAGCGGATGAAGGGCATGCTCGGCTCGATCGGCTACGCCGAGGCACCCTCGCGGGCTGAAGCGAATCTCATCCTCTTCAACACGTGCTCGATCCGGGAGTCTGCGGACAGCCGGTTCATCGCCCACCTGGGGGAGGCGAAGCGGCTCAAGAGCGAGGATCCGGAGCGCGTGGTGGGGGTCGGCGGCTGCTGGGCGCAGTCGGTCAAGGACGAGGTCTTCGAGCGCTTCCCGTTCGTCGACGTCGCCTTCGGCCCCGGCCAGATCCACAAGCTGGCCGAGTTCCTCAACAGCGACTCGCTCAGCGCCCAGGGCTACTTCGAGTTCGAGGAGTTCGCGGGCCATCTGCCGACGCGGCGCGAGCGCCCCTTCCAGGCCTGGCTGCAGATCTCACAGGGCTGCAACTGCCGCTGCTCCTACTGCATCGTCCCGTCCACCCGGGGGCGCGAGGCCAGCCGCCCGGCGCCCGAGCTGCTGGCCGAGGCCGAGGGCCTGGCCGCGGACGGGGTGCGCGAGATCACCCTGCTGGGGCAGAACGTGAACAGCTACGGCCGCGACCTGCGCGGTGAGGGGCGGACGAGCTTCGCCGGGCTCCTGCGCGCGCTCGACGCGATCGAGGGCATCGAGCGCATCCGCTACACCAGCCCCCACCCGAAGGACATGCGCGAGGACGTGATCGCCGCCCACGCCGAATGCGCCGCCGTCTGCGAGCACATCCATCTGCCGCTGCAGTCCGGCTCGAGCCGGATCCTGAAGGCGATGCGGCGCACCTACAACCGGGGCCGGTACATGGACCGCGTGGCGATGATCCGCGAGCGGCTCCCGGACGTTGCGCTGACCACGGACATCATCGTCGGCTTCCCGGGCGAATCGGATGAGGACTTCGAGGAGACGATGGAGGTGGTCGAGGAGGTCGGCTACGACGGCGCCTTCACCTTCATCTTCAGCCCGCGGCGCGGCACCGAGGCCGCCGGGCTCGGCGAGCGGGTCCCGCACCCGGTCAAGCGCGAGCGCATGGAGCGCCTCGTCGAGGCGGTCCAGCGACGGGCCCGCGAGCGGGCGCAGCGCTTCGTCGGCCGAGACATGGAGGTCCTGGTCGAGGGGCCGAGCCGCACCGACGCGACCCGCCTGCGCGGCCGCACGCGTCACAACAAGGCGGTCAACTTCGAGGGCACGGCCGCTCCCGGCGAGCTGGTCGAGGTCGAGATCGCCTCGGCGACGTCGATGACGCTGCTCGGCGCCGAGCGGCTGCTCTCGCGCACCGGCTGAGGGTCGCCGGGTGGCCGTGATCGCGATCTTCGGCCCGACCGGGACGGGGAAGACGGCGGTCGCGATCGAGCTCGCCG
>CAZARJ010000251.1:0-3248 GCA_964487515.1 uncultured Conexibacteraceae bacterium
GCGGTGAGGCCGGCACCGGCGAAGCACGCGCCAACGGCCGCCCCGTCGACGGCGGCGCCGGCGGCGAGGACCTGGCCGCGATCGCCGCCGCCCGTGGCATGACCCGCTCCGAGCTGCGCGACGAGCGGGCCCGGGAGGCGCTCGAGCCGCTGGCCGAGGGCGAGCGCCCGACGGTCGTCACCGTGGGCGCCGTGATCTCCGCGGCGATCGCGGCCAGCATCGTGATCGCCTGGCTGGCCGGCGCCGAGGTCCGGGTCGGCAACGGCGACATCACCGAGCGCCCCAACGCCCTCCAGGTCTTCCCGCCCGCGATCCTCTTCGCCGTCATGGCCGCGGGGATGTGGCAGAGCCGCTACTGGGCCGTGCTCGGCTTCCAGGCGATCATGGCGATCCTGATGCTCGGATCCGTGATCACGCTGCTCGCGGCGACGAGCGTCTTCAAGGCCGTCACGTCGTTAAGCGTCCTGATCGCGTCCGCGGCGCTCTTCTGGCGCACGGTGAAGGCGCTGGCCCGGATCCAGATGCCGAAGCCGCGGCAGGCACGACGGCAATGAGCGTCCCGGCCGCGCTTCTGTAGAGTCGCACGCGATGGCGGACAGCTACGACGTGATCGTGATCGGCTCCGGACCGGGCGGCTACGTGGCTGCGATCCGCGCCGCACAGCTCGGGCTCAAGACCGCCGTGGTCGAGAAGGACGAGACCGGCGGCCGCTGCCTCAACTACGCCTGCATCCCGGCGAAGACCCTCCTGCACAGCGCCGAGATCTACGAGCACGCGCGCGGCAGCGAGGATCTCGGCGTCAAGGCCGAGAACGTCACGATCGACTGGACGAAGATCCACGAGCGCCGCGAGGCGGTCCGCAAGACGCTCACCGGAGGCGTCGCCGGCCTGTTCAAGAAGAACAAGATCGACCTGATCTCCGGCGAGGGCGCGCTGACCGGGGACGGCGACGTCAAGGTCGGCGACGACGTGCACGAGACGAAGAACGTGATCCTGGCGACCGGGTCGGTGGCGCTGCCGATCCCCGGCGTCGAGTTCGGGGGCCGGGTCCTCGACACCTGGGGCGCCTGGTCGCTCCCGGAGCTGCCGGGCAGCATCGCGGTCGTCGGCGCCGGCGCCTCGGGCTCGGAGATCGCCTCCGCCTACGCCCGCTTCGGCACCGAGGTGAAGCTGCTCGAGATGCTCGACCGGATCCTCCCGGCCGAGGACAAGGACGTCGTCCGCGTGGTCGAGAGGACCTTCAAGAAGCAGGGCATCGAGGTCGTCACCGGGGCCAAGGTCGAGTCGGTGGAGGCCGGCGAGAAGTCGGTCAAGCTCAGCTACGGGGACCAGAGCGCCGAGGTCGACTACCTGGTGATCGCGGGCGGCCGCGGGGCCGACGTCGAGGCCCTGGGCCTCGATGCGGTCGGGCTCGAGCTCGGCGACGACCGGCGGATCGCGGTCGACGGCTCCCAGAAGACCTCCGCCGACGGCATCTACGCGATCGGCGATCTGACCCCGGGGGCGGCGCTCGCCCACAAGGCGTCGGAGGAAGGCGTGATCGCCGCCGAGGCGATCGCCGGCAACCAGGTCCCTGCGCTCGAAGCGGAGATCATCCCCGGCGCGACCTTCTGCCACCCGCAGGTGGCCAGCGTCGGCCTCACCGAGGAGCAGGCCAAGGAGGCCGGCCATGAGGTGAAGACGGGCAAGTTCAAGCTCGGCGGCGTCGGCGCCGGGGCGGTCTACGACGACCGCGACGGGATGGTCAAGCTGGTCGTCGACTCCAAGTACGGCGAGATCCTCGGCGCGCACATCGTCGGCAACCGCGCCTGCGACATGATCTCCGAGCTGGTCGCGATCAAGTCGCTCGAGGGCGGCTACCAGGAGCTCGCCCGGATGATCCATCCCCACCCGACGATCTCCGAGGCGATCCCCGAGGCCGCCCGCGAGATCGACGGCTGGGCGATCCACGCCTGAGCCGGCCTGCCAGGACGCGCGCCCGGGCCGCGCCCGCGCACGAAACCGACATCCTCGGCGCTATAGAGCGAAAAGATCGGTCTCGTGCGTCCCGCGCGCCGGACGGGGTCGTGCGGATATCGTCCCCCGCCCATGGCCCTTGAGATCCACACCGGCGGGGCGGCGCCCGGGACGGACGACGAGGAGCGGCCGGTCGCGTTCTACTTCGACCTCGCCTCCCCCTACGCGTACCTGAGCGCGGAGCGGATCAGCCGCCTGTTCAGCGAGGCGGAGCTGGAGCAGCCGGAGTGGCAGCCGATCCTGCTCGGCGGGCTGTTCAAGCGCTTCGAGCGCACATCCTGGGGCGTGGGGCCCGAGCGCGAGGCGGGCATGGCCGAGGTCGAGCGGCGGGCCGCGGCCCAGGGGATCCAGCCGTTGCGCTGGCCCGACCCGTGGCCCGGCAACAGCCTCTACGCGATGCGCGTGGCCACCTACGCGAAGTCGATCGGGCGCACCGTCTCCTTCGCCCTCGCCGCCTTCCGGCAGGCGTTCGCCGGCGGTCGCGACCTGAGCGAGCCCGACAACGTCGCGATCGCCGCCGCCGCCTGCGAGATGCACCCGAACGCGGTCGCCAAGGCGGCCGGCTCGAAGCTCGTCAAGGGGAAGCTGCGCGAGGCGACCGACCGGGCCGGGGACCGGGGCGTGTTCGGCGCCCCCACGGTGCGGGTCGGCGAGGAGCTCTTCTGGGGCGACGACCGGCTCGAGGAGGCGGTCGCCGCCGCCGCCAGGCTGCGCCGCTGAGCGCCCCCGCCCCTCCGCGAGCTTCACGCAGTGGGATGCTCGGGAGCCCGGGACGGGGGCGGAACCCCCGCTTGGATATGGTCCCCGTATGGCCGATCAGAGGGAGACTGAGCAGGCCCACACGGTTGAGAGGGCCAAGCCACAGGAGACGACGCTGCCCGAGCCCGGGGTATGCCGCGAGCTGCTCGAGCAGATGCTCCTGATCCGCCGCTTCGAGGAGGAGGCCGGCAGGCAGTACCAGCGCGCCAAGGCCGGCGGGTTCCTGCACCTGGCGATCGGCGAGGAGGCGACGATCGTCGGCACCACCTCGGTCATGGAGCCGGACGACTACCTGATCGGCACCTACCGCACGCACGGGCACGCGATCGCCCGCGGGACCGATCCCAAGTACGTGATGGCGGAGCTGTTCGGGCGCGAGGACGGGACCTCGCGCGGGCGCGGCGGCTCGATGCACATCTTCGACGCCGAGCGGCGCTTCATGGGCGGCTACGGGATCGTCGGCGGCAACCTGC
>CAZARJ010000252.1:0-3230 GCA_964487515.1 uncultured Conexibacteraceae bacterium
GGACCTTGTCGGGGCGCTGCTCGGGGGCGCGGGAGAGCTGCGAGATGCCGATCACGGGGACGCTGAGCTCGCGGGCGAGGATCTTCAGGCCCCGGCTCATCTGGCCGACCTGCTCGACCCGGCCGGCGCGGGGGTCGTCGGAGCGCATGAGCTGGATGTAGTCCACGATCACCAGGCCCAGGCCGCCGGCGGAGGAGTGCAGCCGGCGGGCCTTGGCGCGCAGGTCGAGCAGCCCCAGATCGGAGGAGTCGTCGATCCACAGGGGCGCCTCGGAGAGCTCGTTGCAGGCGCGCAGGACCCGGTCCCAGTCCTTGGTCACCTGTCCCTTGCGCAGCCGGTCGTTAGAGATGTTGGCGCGCGAGGCGATGAAGCGATGCGCGAGCTCCGTCTCCGACATCTCGAGCGAGAAGAAGGCGACCGGCAGCTTGCCCTTGGTGGCCACGTTCTCGGCGATGTTGCAGACGAAGCTCGACTTTCCCATCGCGGGCCGGGCCGCGAGCACGATCAGGTTGCCGGGCTGAAAGCCGCCCGTCATCTCGTCGAGCTGCGGGAACCCGGAGGGGGTGCCGGTCAGCGTCGTCTCGCCGCTGGCGAGCTTCTCGAGCCGGTCGGTCTCCTGATCGAGGATGTCGCTCAGCGAGCTGAAGTCGCCCGCCTGCTCGGCGCGGGCGACGTTGAAGAGCAGCTTCTCCGCCTGCTCGACCAGATCCTCGGGCTCGCCCTCGCGGGCCTGCACCGACTGCTGGATCCGCTGCGAGGCCCCGAGCAGCCGGCGTAGCATCGCGTTCTGCTTCACGATCCGCGCGTAGTGGCCGGCGTTGCCGGGGACGGGGGTGCTGGCCGCGAGGCCCGAGATCGCCTCCCTGCCCCCGACCTCGTCGAGCTTGCCGCGGCTGCGGAGCAGCTCGGCGACGGTCAGCGCGTCGACCGGCTCGGAGCGGCCGTAGAGCTCGCTGATCGCGTCGTAGATCGCCCCGTGGCGGCCGCGGTAGAAGTCCTCCGGCGAGAGCCGGATCTCGATCACGACCGGATCGATCGCGGCCTCCGAGACCATCATCGCCCCGAGCACCGACTCCTCGGCCTCGAGGTTGTGGGGCTGCAGCAGCGGGGCAGCGGCGGCGCCGTCTCCGTCCTGCTCCATCATCCCACGGCCCCCGCCGCCCGGCGCCCGGATCGCACGCCCTCAACCACCCATCTCACGCTCTCGATCATCTTCTTGCTGCTGCCCTTCCGTCTCCTGTTCTGGGAAGCCCGGAGCGGGCTCTGAGCGCCCCCCTCGGACGCCACCACGAAGAAAGCACAAGCCGCGGCGGCGCGCGATCCGCAATGGGGCTATTTACGGGAAGGTCTAGTGCTGTTCGGCGACGATGGTCTTGACGGACGCGATCGCGCCGCCCGGGACCTCGACGTCGACCATGTAGGTGCCGACCTCGCGGATGCCCTCCTCGAGCAGGATCCGCTTGCGGTCGATCCGGATCCCGCGCGCGGCGGAGATCGCGTCGGCGATCTCCTTCGTCGTCACGGAGCCGAACAGGCGCCCGTCCTCGCCGGCGCGGTGGGTGATCGTGAGCACCGTCTTGGAGAGCAGGGCGGCCGTCTCGCCGGCCCGCTCGAGCGCCTCGCGCGCGGCCCGCTCAGCGGCCTCGCGGCGCCGGGCGGCCTCCTCGAGGGCGCCCTTCGTCGCCGGCTGTGCCAGCTTGCGCGGCATCAGGTAGTTGCGCAGGTAGCCGGGCGAGACCTCGACTGCGTCGCCCGCGTCGCCGAGCCCGTCGACCTCCTTGAGTAGGATCGCCTCCGCCATCGGGAACGGGCCTCAGCGCTCGCCCACGTAGGGAAGCAACGCGATCTCGCGCGCCCGCTTGACCGCCAGCGCGAGCTGCTGCTGGTGGCGCCGCGAGAGCCCGGTGACACGCCGGGAGCGGATCTTGCCGCGATCGGAGATGAACCGCCGGATCAGGGTCAGATCCTTGTAGTCGATGTAGTCGACCGGGATCTGCGTGTACTTGCGGGGCCGGTTGCGGTCGGCGCCGCGGCGGCCCCGGCGGGAGGGTGCCTGCGCGGCCATCAGCGGCGCTCCTGGATGTCTCGGCGATCGTTCATCGGCGGCGGTGGATGATAGGGGTAGCGCCGCGGCGGCGCGCTCCGCCGCCGGGCGCCGCGCGCGCCCGGCACCCGGGCTGAGGCTCGGCCCGGAGCCCTAGAACGGGATGTCGTCGTCGGCGGAGCCGCTCGATCCCATGCCGCCCGGGTCGCCGAAGTCCGAGGTGTCGGCGGGGACGTCGCCGGCCGGGGCGAAGCCCTGCCCGCCGGCCTGGCCGCCGGCCTGGCCGCCGCCCTGGCCGCCGTCCTCGCGCGAGCCCAGGAACTGCACCGTCTGGGCGACGATGTCGACCTTCGAGCGCTTGTTGCCCTCCTGGTCCTGCCACGAGCTCCAGCGCAGCCGGCCGTCGATGGCGACCGGCCGCCCCTTGCTCAGGTAGGTGGCGCAGTTCTTGCCCTGCGCGCCGAAGACGGTGACGTCGAAGAAGTTCGGATCCTCCACCCACTGCCCGCTGGACTGGTCCTTGCGCCGGTGGTTGACGGCCACGCCGAGACGGCAGACCTCGGTTCCGCTCGGCAGCGCCTGAAGCTCGGGGTCCCTGGTGAGGTTGCCGGTGATGGTCACCCGGTTGATGTTGGCCACGTGCTGATGCTCCTTCTCGATCGCTGGTCCTGCGAGTGTAAGCACCCCACGGGCGGCATCTCCGCCCCCTGGGGGGAATCCAACCCCGGGTGCCGGCATGGCTCCCTTCTTCGGGCGGAAGAGGTAGCCGGCGAGGGCCCGCCGCCGACGCCGAGATTGCAGTTATCCGGATATCGCACGGGTTTCGGCAAGGTCGCCGGCGAGGCAACGTCCGGCCGGCGCCGAGATTGCAGTTATCCGGATATCGCCCCGCTTTCGGCAAGGTCGCCGGCGGAGGCAACGGGCGTGGAGCCCCACCCCGCGCTCGGCGGGGCGATCGTCAGGCCACGCGCGGTGGTGTCCGTGGCGGCGACACCCGTGGAATCGGATCAGGAAGCCCGCGGGGCCGGATCGTCTACGCGGACTCGGCGTCCGCGGGAGCGTCGGCGCCCGGCGCCGGCTCGGGAGTCGTGGGGGCGTCGGCGCTCGGCGCGGTCTCGGCGGGCGCCGATGGAGCGTCACCGCCCGCGCCGGTCTCGGGCGCCGCAGCGGCCGGCTCAGGGCTCGG
>CAZARJ010000253.1:0-3220 GCA_964487515.1 uncultured Conexibacteraceae bacterium
GCGGAGGCCGCCGAGGAGGCCCTGCGCGCCTGGCGCCGCACGCGCTCCGACGCCGACCGCGTGCCCGCCTTCGTGGTCGCCTCGAACGCACAGCTCGCCGGGATCGCCGCCGCGATGCCGGCCGACGAGCGCGAGCTGCTCGCCTGCCACGGGATCGGGCCGACGAAGCTGGAGCGCTACGGCGACGAGATCCTCGCCGTCCTCGACGAGGTGCGGGCCGCGGCCGCCGCCGAATAATCTCCCCGGCCCGTGTCCTTCTACGTCACCACCCCGATCTACTACGTCAACGCCGAGCCGCATCTCGGCCATGCCTACACCACGATCGGGGCCGACATCCTCGCCCGCCACATGCGCCAGCGGGGCGAGGACGTCTTCTTCCTGACCGGGACCGACGAGCACGGCGAGCCGGTCGCGCAGGCGGCCGAGCGGCTCGGGGTGACGCCGCGCGAGCTGGCCGACAAGAACTCGCAGCGCTTCCGCGACCTGATGCCGCGGATCGACGCCTCCAACGACTTCTTCATTCGCACCAGCGACCCCGAGCACGTGGCCGCCGTCCAGCGCGTCCTGCAGCGCGTCTACGACAACGGGCACGTCTACGAGGGCACCTACGAGGGCTTCTACTGCCCGCGCTGCGCCGACTTCAAGTCCGACGGGGAGCTCGGCGAGGGCAACACCTGCCCGATCCACGAGATCGTGCTCGAGCGCGAGAGCGAGCAGAACTGGTTCTTCCGCCTCTCCGCCTTCCAGGAGCAGCTCGAGCGCCTCTACGCCGAGCGGCCGGGCTTCGTCCTGCCCGACTTCCGCCGCAACGAGGCCCTCGCGTTCATCAAGGGCGGCCTGCGCGACGTCTCCCTCTCGCGCCCGAAGCTGAGCTGGGGGGTGCCGCTGCCGTGGGATCCGGAGCAGGTCTCCTACGTCTGGTGGGACGCGCTGCTCAACTACTACACGGCGCTTTCCTACGCCCGCGAGGGCGAGGATCTGACCGCGCGCTTCTGGCCCGCGACGCTGCACGTGATCGCGAAGGACATCCTCAAGTTCCACTCCGTCTACTGGCCCGCGCTGCTGCTCGCCGCCGGCATCGAGCTGCCCGAGCGCCTCTACGTGCACGGCTACCTGCTGATGGGCGAGAAGAAGATGTCGAAGTCGCTCGGCAACGTCCTCGACCCCTTCGAGGCGATCGACAAGTTCGGCTCCGACGCGCTGCGCTTCTACTGCTACCGCGAGGTCAGCTTCGGCCAGGACGGCTCGGTCTCGGCGGCCGGCTTCGAGGCCCGCTACGAGGGCGAGCTGGCGAACGACTTCGGCAACCTGGCGAGCCGCGTGCTGGCGATGATCGACCGCTACCGCGGCGGCGTCGTCCCGGGCGCCGAGCCCGATCCCGCGCTGGCCGGCGGCGAGGACGGCCTGGACGGGCTGCGGGAGCGGGTCTCGGGGCTGCTCGACGACACCGAGATCAGCCGCGCCCTCGACGCCTGCTGGGTCGCGGTGCGGAGGCTGAACCGCTACGTGGAGGAGAGCCGGCCCTGGGATCTCGCCAAGGACGAGGGGGCGGGCGCCGATCTCGACCGCGTCCTCTACAACCTGGCGGAGGGGCTGCGCGTGGTCACGCTGCTGCTCGCCGCCTACATGCCGGAGGCGAGCGGGCGGCTGCTGGCCGCGCTCGGCGAGGACTCGCTCGCGCTGGCCGACTTCGGCTCGCGCCCCGGCGGCGCCGCGGTCGAGCGCATCGCGCCCCTGTTCCCGAAGCTGGAAGCGCGCGAGCCGGCGTGATCGACAGCCACGCCCACCTCGCCTTCTGCGCCGGCGACGAGGCCGGGGTCGTGGCCGAGGCGCAGCGGGTCGGGGTCGAGCGGATCCTCACCGTGGGCGTCGACGAGGAGTCGAACGCGGCCGCGGTCGCCGCGGCCGAGCGGCACGAGGGCGTCTTCGCGGCGGTCGGGCGGCATCCGAACTCGGCCGCGGGCTTCGACGATGATGCCGCGGCGGCGATCGAGGAGCTCGCCCGGCACCCGCGCGTGCGGGCGGTGGGGGAGACGGGGCTCGACTTCTACCGCGACCGCGCGCCCGAGAACGAGCAGACGCGCGCCTTCGAGGCCCAGATCGGGATCGCCCGCCGCGCGGATCTGCCGCTGGTCGTGCACCTGCGCGACAGCGCCGGGCCGGGAGCGGGGCGCGCGGTGGCCGACGCCTTCGAGCTCCTCGCCGCCGAGGCCGGCGGCGTGCGGGTGATCCTGCACTGCTTCTCGGCCACCGCCGAGCGGGCCCGGGAGGCGAGCGGGCACGGCTGGCACATGTCGTTCGCGGGCAACTTCACCTACCCGGGCTCCGGGGAGCTGCGCGAGGCGGCGGCGCTGATCCCCGACGAGCTGCTGCTGGTCGAGACGGACAGCCCCTACCTGTCGCCGCAGCCGGTGCGGGGCAAGCCGAACCGGCCCGCGAACGTGACCCACACCGCGGAGGCGGTGGCGGCGGCGCGGGGCGTCGACTACGCGACCCTCGACGCCCTCGTGAGCGCCAACGCGGCGCGGCTGTTCGGCTGGTGAGCTGTGCGTGGCCCGGCTCGGCCAGAACTTCCTCGCTGACCCGAACCTGCTCGGCGCGATCGTCTCCGATGCGGCGCTGGAGGCCGACGACGTCGTGCTCGAGGTCGGGGGCGGCGCCGGGGCGCTGACCGAGCGCCTGGCCGAGCGCGTCCGCCGGCTGCACGTGATCGAGCTCGACGAGGGGCTGCGCGAGCCGCTGGAGGCGATCCGCGACGCGCACCCGGACGTCGTCCGGCTGACCTGGGGGGACGCGCTCGCCGTCGATCTCGCGGCGCTCGCTCCACCGCCCTCGGCGCTCGTCGCCAACCTCCCCTACTCGATCGCGACCCCGCTGCTGATCCGCACCGTCGTCGAGCTGCCGGAGCTGAGGCGCTGGACCGTGATGGTGCAGCGGGAGATCGCCGAGCGGCTGCGTGCCCGGCCCGGCTCGCGCACCTACGGCTCGCCCAGCGTCCTGATCCAGCTCGCCTGCGAGGTGCGCCTGCTGCGCGCGGTCGACCCGGCCGTGTTCAACCCCCGGCCGCGGGTCGACTCGGCGGTGCTGGCGCTGCGCCGCCGGGCCCCGGCGCCGGCCGAGCCGGTCAGGGAGCTGATCCGCGACGCCTTCGCGCACCGGCGCAAGGCGCTGCCGCGCTCGCTGGAGCTGGCGGCCCGGCGCCGCGCACGCGAGGCCGAGC
>CAZARJ010000254.1:0-1653 GCA_964487515.1 uncultured Conexibacteraceae bacterium
GATGCGGGCGGAGGGACTCGAACCCCCAAGCTCTCGCGAGCACCGGCACCTAAAGCCGGCGTGTCTGCCAGTTTCACCACGCCCGCACGGCATCGGGATTCTACGTGGGCGGGAACCGGCTACGGGTGACCGGCGAAGTTTCTATGCTTGGGGCCATGCCGCCGCGCGTGCAGGTCCGGGAGGGCTACGAGATCTGGCACCCGAACCGGGAGAAGGCCGAGTCGAAGACCACCAAGGGCGCGGTCGCGGTCATCCTGGTCGCTTCGGCATTGCTGATCGCGATCGTCACCCTGGCCGGCTGGGAGCGCCTGCAGAGCCCCGGCGTCGGCGTGATCACGCTGATCTGGGCCGGCCTCTACGTCTTCTTCGCCGTCCTCGTCGTGGGCTGGAACCGGGGCCTTCTCCCCGTCGCCGCGGCCCTTGCCGTGATCATGGCGATCTTCGCGGCGGTCGCCGCCCCGGGCTGGTTCGCGCGCGACAAGGTCGGCTTCGACGCCCCCGCCCTTCCCGGGGAGGTGCTGGGGCTGCTGACGGCGATCATCGTCCCCGTGCAGCTCGCCCTGCTCATCGTCGCGCTGCTGGCCTTCAACCAGGAGTGGAACGTCGAGGAGGAGCGCCCGGTCGGCGGGCGGGGCGGGAGCCCGGGCGACAACCCCTCCGGGGGCTGGCACGAGCCGCCGGGCCAGACGAACCCCGCCCACTGAGGCCGTCGACAGGGGCCCGGGGCACCGCTCAGGCGGAGGGGAAGAGCCGCATCGGCGGCTCGAGCAGGTGTGGCCCGTCCTCGCGGACGTCGTTGACCGCGTCGCCCACCTCGCGCGTCGACAGCACGTCGTCGGGGGCCGGGCGCAGCAGCTCCAGCAGATCGCCGGCGCCGCGCTCGGGATCGAGCCAGCGCGACTCGCCGGCGCGGCTCAGGATCACCGGCATCCGGTCGTGGACGGCGCCCACGGTGGCGTTCGGCTCGCAGGTGATCAGCGCGCAGCTCGTCACCGGCTCCTCGCCGGGCGGCTCGAGCCGGGCCCAGATCCCGGCGAAGCTGAAGATCTCGCGCTCGGGCAGGCTGAACCAGATCGGCTGCTTGCCGTGCGGGTCGCGGCGCCACTCGTAGAAGCCGTCCGCCGGGATCAGGCAGCGCCGGCGCTCGAACGACTCGCGGAAGGCGGGCTGCGTGGCGACGCTCTCGGCCCGCGCGTTGATCAGCGGGCGCTGCCCGGAGCGGCGCGCCCAGGCCCCCGGCAGCAGCCCCCAGCGCAGCCGCCCGGCCTCGTTGCGGGCCCGCTCGTCGCGGCGGATCGCGAGCACGGGATCGGTGGGCGCGATGTTGAAGCGCGGGCGCTCGTCGATCTCGAAGCCGGGCTCGAGGTCGAAGCGGGCGGCGAGCCGCCGGGCGCTCGGAGCGGTGAGCGTGAAGCGTCCGCACATGCTGGAAACGGTAGCCGCCGGCCCGCCCCGGGACGAAGCCGCGGGCGCACCCATGCGCCCAGGCGACGCGGCGGGGAGCGAATCAGCCGCCCGCGGCCCCGCCGTTGCGCGCCGCCTCGCCCTCAGCCACAATGGGCGGACACGCGGCGGTGGTCAAATTGGCAAAGACAGCGCTCTCAAAAGGCGCCGCCCTCACGGGCTTGTGGGTTCGAGTCCCACCCGCCGTAT
>CAZARJ010000254.1:1753-3215 GCA_964487515.1 uncultured Conexibacteraceae bacterium
GATCACGCTCAGCGGCGTCTCGTTGCGCCGCGCCCGCTCGGAGGCGGCGAGCAGCGCCTCGTCGAACGCCCGCCGGTTGCCGAGCCCGGTCAGCGAGTCGACCCGGGCCTGGTTGCGCGCCTGGTCGCCGGCGAGCCGCAGCCCGGCGCGCTGGATGCGCATGCGGGCGATGATCAGCGAGGCGGCGAGGGACACCCCGCCCCAGACGACGACCGAGACGATCAGCTCCGCGCCCGCCACTCCCCCGCTCTCGTAGAGCAGCGGCGTGGCCAGAGCCAGCGTCACCGCGCCGAGGTAGACGACGACGCGGCGCGGCGGATGGACGCCGGCGACGAAGAGCGTGGCCAGCAGCAGCAGCTCCGCGTAGACGCTCGGGGTGTCCGAGAGCCACATCAGGATCGCCACGAGGACGATGGTCGCGTACGCGTTCGCGAGCAGCGCGTTCGGGCTCACGCGCGCCGGCCACCTGAGCAGCCAGAAGGCCCCGATCCCGCCGCAGACGACGAGGGCCACCGCCAGCGGCCAGCCCGCGTCGCCGAGCGTCGAGCGGTCGGGGGGCGCCAGCGGCAGGGCGAGCAGCGCGACCACCATGCCCACGACCCAGAGCGCGCCCCCCACCCGTTTCGTCAGCAACATGTCGTCGGCCGAGTAGAGCGCGTAGAACTCGTCGCTGCGGAGCCTCAGGATCTCCCGCCACGTGCGCTCCTGCGACTGCTCGATCATGAACGGAACGTACCGCTTCGGCGTCGCGACAGGAGCGCTTTTCCCGTTCGCCGGCGGCGGCGAAGCCGGTGCCTTGCTGCTATCAAGGCGAGCGTGAGCATCGCCCCGACATCGCAGGCGCTGGCATCGGAGGCCGCGCACCGCCGCCTGCGCACCGAGATCCTCGCCGGCGCCCTCGCCCCCGGGGACGCGGTGCCGTCCGAGCGCGTGCTGGCGGAGGAGCTCGGGATCAACCGCCATGCCGTGCGCGAGGCGCTCAAGCGACTCCAGCAGGCGGGGTTGGTGCGGATCAGCCAGGGCGGCGCGACGCGCGTCCTCGACTGGCGCTCCACGGCGGGGCTGGAGATCCTCCTCGATCTGATGGAGCACGGTGACGAGCCCCCCGCCGGGTTGATCCGCTCGGTGCTCGAGATGCGCCTCTGCGTGGGCGTCGACGCGGCGCGTCACTGCGCCCTCCGCGCCGCGGCCGCCACGCGGCGGGAGGTCGAGAAGCTGACCGCGGGCGCGGCGGAGGCCGTCGAGGCGGACGACGCCCGCCGCAGCGAGCTCTTCATCGGGGCCTGGCGCGCGATCGTCGACGGCTCCGGCAACCTCGCCTACCGCCTCGCCCTGAACTCGCTCAACGCGGCCCTCGACGCCAACCCGCGGCTCGGCGAGACCCTCGCCCCACGCGACTCCGCGGCCCTCCGCGAGCTGGGCGCCGCGATCTCCGCCCGCGACGGCGAGCGGGCGGCGGCCG
>CAZARJ010000255.1:0-3211 GCA_964487515.1 uncultured Conexibacteraceae bacterium
GTGCAGGGCTTCTTCCACGTCCCCGTCGACCACATGACGGCGATGCCGATGCTGACGCAGTGGTTCATGGACCAGCAGTTCGACGAGGAGCTGGTGATCGTCAGCCCGGACGCCGGGCGCGTCAAGTCGGCGCGCAACTTCGCCCGCAAGCTGGGCACCCACTGGGCGGTGCTGGAGATGGAGCGGCCGGCCCAGCAGGTGGCGGAGATCGGCTACGTGGTCGGCGACGTGAAGGGCAAGACGGCGGTGCTGGTCGACGACATGATCGACACCGCCGGGACCCTCTGCGCGGCCGCCGAGACCGTCCTGCAGGAGGGCGCGGCGCGGGTCATCGCCTGCGCTACCCACGGCGTCTTCAGCGGCCCGGCCTACGAGCGCCTCGCCTACGAGAGCTCGCACATCGAGCGCATCGTGGTCACCGACACCCTGCCGATGCGCCCCGGGGCGCCCGACAACATCACCGTCCTCTCGACCGCCCAGACGCTGGCCGACTCGATCCGGCGCATCTTCAGCGACGACTCGGTGAGCGAGATCTTCGCGGGCGAGAACCAGCTCTTCTGAGCCCCCGCCGGTGAACGTGCGCGGCGCCGGCGCGGTCCGCAGGGTCGGCCACAAGGGGGCCGACGCGCTGCTCGCCGGCAACACGGTGGCGAGCTTCGCGCGCGCGGTGGAGGTCGGCGTCGACGTGATCGAGCTCGACGTGCTGCGGCTCGCCGGCGGGGAGCCCCTGGTGGTCGCCCACGACGCCCACGACGCCGCCGCCCGCCCCCGGCTCACCCTCGCGGAGGCGCTCGACGCGTTCGGCGAGCCGCCGCTCGAGCGGGTCGAGCTCAACTGCGACCTGAAGCTGCCGGGGGGCGAGGCGGAGCTCGTCGCGGCGCTGGGCGAGCGGGGCCTGATCGAGCGGGCGATGGTCTCGACGATGTACGTGGAGAGCCTGCGGACGCTCGCCGCGCTCGAGCCGCGGCTGCGGCGGGGCTGGACCTATCCGCTGGTCACGCGGGCCTGGGACCGGAGCGTGCTCGCGCGCCCGCTGCTCGGCGCCGCGCTGGCCGTGCTGCGCCGCCGCCTGCCGCAGCGCGCGCGCCGCCGCGTCCCCGAGCTCGGCCTGAGCTCGATCTGGGCGTACCACCGGCTCGTCGGCCCGCGGGCGGTGGCCGCGGCCGCAGAGCTCGGCGTCGACCTCTACGCCTGGACCGTCGACGATCCGGAGCGGATCGCCGAGCTGCGCGCGCTCGGGGTCGGCGGGATCGTCTCCAACGATCCGCGGCTGCTGCAGCACGGCGGCGGCTGAGCCGGGCGGGGGTCGCGCCCGCCGCGCCGGGGCCTCCACCCGCGGCGCGGCGCGCGCTCCGCTCCGGGCGCCGCGCGCGCCGGGGAGGGGCCCCGGCGCCGCGACTGGCTATCCTGCCCTCCCCGATGGCCGCAACACGTCCCAAGCTGAAGGTCGCCGAGCGCACCGCGTTCGGCTCCCGCACCAGCCGCCGCCTGCGTCGCGAGGGCCTCGTGCCCGGCGTCGTCTACACCGGCGGCGGGCCGGCGCGCCCCTTCCAGGCCGACGCCCACTCCCTGGGCCTGTTCATCCAGGAGGGCCACGCCCTCTTCGACCTCGAGATCGAGGGCTCGGAGGTGGTCCCCGTGGTGGTCAAGGAGGAGCAGCGCCATCCGGTGCGCGGCCACATCGTGCACCTGGACTGCCAGGAGGTCGACCTCGACCAGGAGATCCGGGCCGAGGTCCCGCTCGAGCTCGAGGGCGGCGACTCCGCGCCCGGGGTCAAGGAGGGCGGCATCCTCGAGCACGTCACCCGCGAGGTGGCCGTGGAGGCGCTGCCGACGGCGATCCCCGACCTGATCACGGTCGACGTCTCGGAGATGGAGATCGGCGGGGTCGTCTCGCTGTCGGAGGTCTCGGCCCCCGAGGGCGTCGTCTTCGTCGCCGACGATCCCGAGGAGGTCACGATCGCGACCCTGAATCCGCCCCGCGTCGAGGAGGAGGAGCCCGAGGTCGAAGAGGAGACCGAGGTCGTCGGCGAGGAGGAGGCGGAGGCCGAGGGCGAGGCCGCCGCCGAGGGAAGCGACTCGGGCGACGAGGACTGAGCGCGGGCCATGGGCCGGCTCGCTCGCCGGCGCGGCGGCTCGCGCCGAGGCGGTGGCCGGGGCGGGAGCGGCCCCGCCGACTATCTGATCGTCGGGCTCGGCAACCCGGGCCGGAGCTACGCGGGAACCCGCCACAACATCGGCTTCGAGGTCGCCGAGCTGCTCAGCTCGCGCTGGGAGCTGGGTCGTGCCCGCTCCCGCTTCGGCGGGCTGATCGCCACCGGGAGGGCCGGCTTCGGCGGCCCGCGGGTCGCGATCCTGCTCCCGCAGACGTACATGAACGAGTCCGGCAAGGCGGCAGGGCCGGCGCGCGGGGAGCTCGGCGTGGAGCTGGGGCACGTGATCGCGCTGCACGACGAGATCGACCTGCCATTCGGCGAGGTGCGCGTCAAGCAGGGCGGCGGCGTCGCCGGCCACAACGGGCTCAAGAGCCTCGAGCGGGGGCTCGGGGGCCGCGGGTTCCGGCGCGTGCGGATCGGCGTCGGCCGGCCCCGCTCCACCGATCCCGAGGTCGTGTCCGCCTACGTGCTGGGACGCTTCTCCGAGCCCGCCGAGCGGGTGCGCGAGCTGGTCGGCGAGGCCGCGGACCGGACCGAGGAGCTGATCGTGGAGCTGGCGGCCGGCGGCGACGCCGGCGGAGAGGAAACGAGATGAGCGAGGACGGACGGGACGAGACGCGGACGGACGGCGCGGAGGCGCCGCGGACCAGCTACTCGGTGGACGAGGCGGGAGTCGCGCTGCTGCGGCTCGAGCGGCCGGAGGCCCGCAACGCGATCGACACTCGGATGCTCGAGGAGCTGCTCGGCCATCTCGCGTCCGCGCGCGCGGACGGCGGGCTGCGCGTGCTCGTGGTCTCCTCCAGCGACCACATGGGCCTCTCGGCGGGCGCCGACGTGCGCGAGGAGCTCGACCGGGAGGGGGCGATCCGGCGCATGCAGCTCTTCGCCGACCTCTACGACGAGCTGACCGGCTTCCCGCACCCGACGATCGCCGCCTGCCACGGCGCCTGCGTCGGCGGGGGCGCGGAGATCGCCGTCGCCTGCGACCTGCGCGTGGGCGGCTCCAACCTGCGCCTGCGCTTCCCCGGCGCGGGGCTCGGCGTCCCCGTCGGCCC
>CAZARJ010000256.1:0-3209 GCA_964487515.1 uncultured Conexibacteraceae bacterium
GCGGGCGCCGTCCCCGCCGCGCCGGACGGCTTCCGGGCCGTCCCGCCCGTCCCCCCCGGGCTCCCGGCGGCTCCCCCCGCCGCGCTCACCGCCGGCAGACCGCCACGAAGTCGAGGGCGCGCGCCAGGGTCGCGTCGTCGCCCCCGCGCAGGGCGAAGTCGGAGGCGGAGATCGCGGGGACGAAGCGATCGTAGAAGGGCCTGGTGAGCCGCAGCGCCGCGTGCGCGCGGTCCCAGCCGAGGGCCAGGGCGCGCTCGTGGACGGCGAGCTTGCGGGCGTGGAAGAGCCCGAGCACCTCGACGGTGGCGAAGTGGGGCTCCAGCAGCTCGCGGTACTCGGCCAGCGTGTACTCGCGCAGGTGCCAGGGGTTGTCCGACTTCTCGGCCCCGGGGGGCGCCAGCGTGAGCCGATTCGGGGTCGAGATGAAGGCCAGCGGCGCGGCGGCGGCGATCGCGTCCAGCAGCGCGGGCGCGTCCTCGATGTGCTCGATCGTCTGCAGGAAGGAGATCGCGTCAAAGGGGCCGCGCACGTTCTCGACCAGGTCCCGCTCGAAGCTCAGGTTCGGGAGCCGGTAGCGCAGCCGGGCGTGCTCGTGGGCCTCGGGGTTGGCGTCCACGCCGACCACCTCGGCGGCGCGGGCCGCTAGCGCGGCGGCGCCGTAGCCCTCGCCGCAGGCCAGGTCCGCCACCCGCAGGCCCGCGACCCGCTCGGCGATCCACCCGTAGACCGCCTGATGGCGGCGGAACCAGTAGTTCTCCTCCGGCACGTCGGGGAGGGTGCGCTCCCCGGTCAGCTCCAGCGGCGGCACCCCGGGGGGCTGGCCGCCCTGGACGATCCGCTCCGCGCCGCCGCGCGGATGCCTTGCCGGTGAGCTGGACGAGCGGTTGGACATGCGGGCGCGGACGGTACAGTCCCGCCCCATGCCAGCGGCTCCCGACGCCACTGCGGAGCGGATCCGCGAGGTCAACACCCGCTACCACGACGTGGCGGCGGCGACCTACGACTCCAAGTGGGGGATCGACTTCGGCGGGATCGGCCGCGATCAGGTGACGGCCAAGCTGGCGAAGGCGCTCGGCCGCGAGCCGGAGGGCTGGGGACGGGCGCTGGAGATCGGCTCGGGGACCGGCTACTTCTCGCTCAACCTCTGCGCGGCGGGCCTGATCGGGGAGCTGACCGCGACCGACATCTCCCCCGGGATGCTGGCGACGCTGGAGGGCAACGCCGCCGGCCTCGGGCTCGAGGTCGAGACGGTGTCGTGTGACGCCGAGGAGCTGCCTTTCGCGGACGAGAGCTTCGACCTGGTGCTCGGCCACGCGGTCCTGCACCACATCCCGGACCTGGGCCGGGCGGCGGCGGAGATGCTGCGCGTCCTGCGGCCCGGGGGCACGCTGGCGTTCTGCGGCGAGCCGTCGGCGAACGGTGACCGGATGGCCGCGGTGCCGAAGCGGGCGGCGGCGGGCGCGGCGCCGCTCTGGCGGCGGCTGGTCGGGGCGGGCGCGCGGCTAGAGCCGAACGGCGCCGATCCCGCCCACGACCACGATCACGACCTCGAGTCGGAGGTCGACGTGCACGCCTTCGACCCCGACCATCTGCGCGAGATCTTCACCGGCGCGGGCTTCGGCGCGGTCCGGATCCAGGGCGAGGAGCTGCTCGCCAACCTCTACGGCTGGGCCCTGCGCACGGTCGAGTCGAGCGCCGAGCCGGACCAGGTCCCGATCCGCTGGCGCAAGTTCGCCTTCCACAGCTACATCGCCCTACAGCGCCTCGATGCCTCACTGCTCGAGCCGCACCTTCCCCCGCGCCTCTTCTACAACCTCGTCCTCTCCGCCCGCAAGCCGGGCTGAGGCCCCAGCGACGCACGGCGGGAGGGGGCCCCTCGCCTGCCGGGCGGCGGGACTGGCCGGTTGCTCGGCAGGAGGAGGATCACCTGCCGAGGGGAGGGACGGAGAGGCGGACGGCTGCTTTGGCGCTGAGATGAGGGGGGAAATCCATCCACCCTTCCCCGAGTTGCCCTAGGTCCCTTGTCGCCGAACTTGTCGATACCCGTGAGACAGCCGGATAGGTGCAAGGTCGGCGACCGGCCCTCGGCGCCTCGTTGCCGAACTTGCAGAAAGACGTGAAATGTGCGGAGAAGCGCAAGGTCGGCGGGCGTGCCGCGGTTCCCTCGCTGAACTTGTCGATACCCGTGAGATAGCCGGATAAATGCAAGGTCAGCGGGGGATGCTGGCTCCGGGCGCTTGCCTTTTCACATCGTGAACCCGATTAATTGGTCACATAGGTGCCACGAAGTTGGACTCGTGGATGGCGCCGTCAGCCGTCGGGGTGGAGGTGGGCGACCGCTACGGCATTCCTCGGTAGGCGAGTCTGCTCCCGCCCCCGTCTTGACTGCTACTCGCCCTCGGCGCTCTCGTCGTCAGCGGCGGCTGGATCGCCCTCCTCGCGCAGGCGGCGGCAGCGGAAGAGCTCGGTCGAGCCCTTGATTCCCTTCAGGCTCTTGCGGCCGGCGCGCGAGTAATGGAAGGCATCGGGGGCCTGCTCGCGCACGTCGGCGCTGACCAGGACGCTGCCGGGCCGCGCCACGCCGGTGATCCGGCTCGCCAGGTTCACGGGGGCCCCGTAGTAGTCGCCGCCGCGGCTCAGCACGGCGCCACGGGCGACTCCGGCGCGGATCAGCGGGAACCCCTCCTCGTCGGGAGCCTGCATCGCCTCGACCAGCTCGTGCGCGGCCTCCAGGAGGGCGACGGTGTCGGCGGAGGCGAGCATCGCGGCGTCGCCGATCAGCTTCACCAGCCGCACCGGGCCGTGCGAGACCTCGCGCGCGATCTCCTCCAGGCGGCCGGTCACCGAGCCCAGCTCCTCCGGTGGCATCTCCTCCCCGAGGCGCGTGAAGCCGACCAGGTCGGCGAAGGCGACCGTGACCAGCTCGGCCGGTCCCGCTCCCCCCTCCCCGCGCGGGGTGCCGGCCGCGAACGCCGCGTGGCGGAGCTGCTCGCGCAGGTGCAGGCGGTAGACGTACTCGAGCGTCGGGCCGACCAGCGGCAGCAGCGTGACGGTGCGGGCGTGGATTCGCTCGGAAAGCTGCGTCTCGGTGTCGTCGGGCTCGATGAAGGCGGCGGCGATCACCTGCCGTGAGGCGGCCGCGAACTGCGACATCGCGACCGCGATCGTGCGCCCGAGCTCGTTCGTCTCCTCGGGGCCGAGGCCGCTGT
>CAZARJ010000257.1:0-3183 GCA_964487515.1 uncultured Conexibacteraceae bacterium
ACCGCCTCGGCGCCGAGTACGACCAGGGCGGCTCGATCGGCAAGCGCTACCGCCGTCAGGACGAGATCGGCACCCCCTGGTGCGTGACCATCGACGGCGAGACCGCCGACGACGACTCGGTCACCCTGCGCGACCGCGACTCGCTCGAGCAGACCCGGATCCCGATCGGGGACCTCCCCTCCCTGCTCGAGGAGAAGCTCCGCGCCGACTGGTCCAGCCCCCTGGGCTGAGCCGCCCGGGGGCTCGCCGCGATTTCCGCTTCAGGTAGGAAGCCGGTGACGAGCCACTCCTCATCCCGCACGTCGACCCGCGCACTTGGCGCTCGGTTACCACCTGGCGCCCGAAAGTTGCCGTACTCCAGTCACACCGACGATTCCGTTAGCTCTGTCGCGGCAAGCAGTTCGACCGATCCCGCGCGTTCCATCGCCGACCGGTCGAATCCCCTGGCTAAGACGGCCAGCTTTGCCTGCTTTGCGGCCGGGCCCAAGTGGTCACGGGCAGCTCGCAACTGTTCTATGGCGCCGGTCCCCACGCGCTTGCTCCACTTGCAGGATCCGAGGAACACATAACGGTCGCCATTCATGCCCACCACGTCGATCTCGACCGCCCCATCCCGAGACCACCAGGATCCGATCGACTCGCAACTGGGGATCCTGGGATCGACGCCGGCGAACATTCCGACCCACTCGCGGCAGGCGTCCTCGAATGCCGGGCCCATGAAGTTGTCGAGATCGGCCCAGATCTCTTTCATCACTGCCGCCACTTGACCACGTTCCAGGAGGCTGCGGCGCCCGAAGACATATCGGAACCAGAAGCGAAAGAAGGGGTCGGCGACGGCGTAGAGCGTGTTGCGCTCCCGGACTCGGCGCGCCTGGACCGGCCGCTTCGAGGTCACATACCCCAGCTCCTCCAGGATTCCGAGCATCCTTGCGAGATTCGAGGTCGGCAGGCCAGCGCGATTCGCGATCTCTCCCAGTCGCGACTGCCCTGAAGCGATGGCCGCAACGATGGCGAAGTACGTGCCCGTGTCACGGATCGACTGTTCTCCCCTGAGCAGGTGCAGCGGCTCTTCGTAAAGCGGCTCGCCCTTCGCCAAGATCCGCCTTTCGATCACCGTCTTGACCGGACTCCTTCCAGCCCACACCTGGTACTGAGGCGTTCCGCCGACGACCGCGTAGCGTCGCAAGAGCTCCTCGGTGTCGGCCCCGGACGCCGCGAATCCGGCCGTCTCACGGAAGCCGAGCGGTTCGACGAGCGGCCTGTATCCCGCGCGTCCATACAGCGGGCTGGCGGGAGCGATCAGCTCCTCCATCATCGTTATCGCACTGCCACAGAGGATGAGCGTAAGCGGCCGGCCCTCCCTCTCCCATCGATCCCAGCGTCGCTGGATGATCGAGCCGAGTGAAGGCTGCGCCTCCCAGAGCCACTGAAACTCGTCCAGGACGACTACGAGAGGCTCGGTTCCAGCCAGCTGCTCGAGCGTGCCAAGCGCGTCGTCCCACGTGTCGAAGCGCAGCGGGGGATTCCCATCCATGAGGCTCGCAACCTGCTCAGCGAGCAGCGCGAGCTGTGCGCGCTCAGGTTGCTCATCGGCCTGCAGATACACCACCCGTCGTCCGGTGAGAGCGCGATCGAGCAAAAAGCTCTTCCCGACCCGCCGACGACCGCGAACGACGACCAACTCGGGAGCATCGTCGGCTGTCTCGCGCAAGCGGCGAAGCTCCGCCTCCCGGTTGACCATCTTTCGCGCGATATCTATCACGTGTAATAGTATTGCGCGTAATAGCTCGCTCTACAAGCCTCAGCTTGGCTTCGCGTTTTCTGGCTACGCCTCGACGCGCTCGGCCGGGCCGGGAAGCTTGACGGCCTTGAAGGGGATGCCGATCGACTCCAGCTCCTCGGCGACCCCGGGATCGTCCACGAAGAGGACGATCTGCCGCTCCCCCGCCTTCTCGGCCAGCAGCTCGAGGGCGGCGCGGCGACGGACGTCGTCGAAGTGGGCGAAGGCGTCGTCGAGCAGCAGCGGCGGCGGCTCGCTCGCCGACTCGCTGAGCAGCTCGAGGATGGCGAGGCGCTGGACGAGGTAGATCTGATCCTGGGTGCCCTGACTCAACCGGTCCGCCGCGACGGTGAGGTTGGTCTCCGGGGCGGTGAGGGTGATCTCCAGCTCCTCGTTGACCGTCGCCTCCGTGTAGCGGCCCTCGGTGAGGCGCGGCAGCTCCGCCGCGATCGCGCGGTTGAGGCCGGGCACCGAGCGGCGGTGGGCCTCCCGGGCGGCCTCGGCAAGCTGCTCGTCCGCGATCGCAAGCGCGTCGACGGCGAACCTGATCCGGTCGAGCCGCTGCTCGACCTCCTCCAGCTCGCCGCGCCATGCCGGGAGCTCGTCGAGCCGTGCCTCCAGGTCATCGACCCGCTGCCGGGCGGTCCCCAGGGCCCGGGCGGCTTCGGTCCGCGCGGCGCGCGCCTCGTCGAGCTCCCGCGAGACCTCCGCCTCCTCGCGGGGCCGGCCATCGGAGCCTCCGCCGCCCGCCCGGTAGCCCGCCAGCTCGCTCTCGATCTCGCGCAGGGCCGCCTCGACCTCCTCGACCGTGCGGCCGCCGAGGATCGCCTCCAGGCTCTCCCCCGCCTGCTGGGCGGCCCGCCGCCGGTCCCGCGCCTCGCGCGCCGCGGTCTCCATCCGCTCCAGCTCGGTGATCCCTTCGGCGCCGCCGGCATCGATGCCGAGTCCCTGCAGCGTCCGGGCGAGCTGGGCGCCGCGCTGCTCGAGCTCGTCCTCGATGCGCCGCAGCTCGCCGGCGGGCTCCTGGAGCCCCCGGATCCGCTCGTCCAGCCCCCGCCGCTCGGCCCGCAGCCCGGCGAGACGCTCCGCCCGCCTGCAGGACTCCAGATACGACTCGGCGCGCGCCCGCGGCTCGCCGGCCGGAGCGCCGGCCTCGTCGAGCGCGCCCGCCAGCTCGTCCCGCAGCTCGCCGAGGCGCGCCCGGGCCTCGGCCAGCGCCCGCTCCCCGGCCTCCCGCGTTGCTCGCGCGAGCTCCTCCTGCCGGGCCCGCCCCGGCGCCCCGGGGCCGTCCCCCCGGCGGCGGCTCCGAAGCCAGATGTAAGCCGCGACCGCGACCAGCACGCCCGCGAACAACGCCGGCGAGACGAGCAAACCACCCGCCACCGACAGCGCGGCTACGCCGG
>CAZARJ010000258.1:0-3183 GCA_964487515.1 uncultured Conexibacteraceae bacterium
GCGACGGCGCGCTGAGGGCCCCGGGCGCCCGCCCGGCGCGCCGCCGCCGGACGGCCGGCGCTCCCGCCACGCGGGCGCCCCCCGGGCCGGGCGCGGGGTTGCACCGGCAGGGGTCCGCCGCGGATGCGGGAAGCTCTGAAGCGGTGCCGACGATCGCTGATACCGCGAAGCCCGGGGTGGAGGCGCGCTTCGAGGCGCTGCTGCTCGACTTCCTCGCGCACCTGGAGTTCGAGCGCGGCCTGTCCCGGAACACGCTCTCCGCCTACCGGACCGACCTGCTCCAGCTCGGGGTCTTCCTGGCCGCGCGCCGGCGGGGGCCGCTGGAGGCCACCGGCGCCGACCTGGCCGACTTCCTCGCCGAGCTGGCGGCCGGCGACGAGCAGCGCCCGCCCGCCGGGTCCGCGACCCTGAACCGGAAGGTGGCCTCGCTGCGCTCCTTCTACCGCCACCTGCGCCGCACCGGGTCGCTCGACGGCGACCCGACCGCCGAGCTCCGGGCGCCGCGCCGCGGTCGCAGCCTGCCGAAGGTGCTCAGCTACGGGGAGGTGAAGATGCTGCTCGACTCCGTCTCCGGCACGGAGCCCGCCGACCGCCGCGACCGGGCGATCCTCGAGGTCATGTACAGCTGCGGCCTGCGCGCCTCCGAGACCACCGCGCTGGAGATCGGCTCGCTCGATCTGCGGCGCGGCTTCCTGCGCGCGCAGGGCAAGGGCTCGAAGGAGCGCATCGTGCCCCTGGGCCGGGCGGCGGTCACGGCCGTGCGGAGCTATCTGCGCGAGGGCCGCCCGGCGCTCGCCCGGGGCTCGGAGGCCCGGGCGCTGTTTCTGAACCAGCGCGGGGGAGGGCTCTCGCGGCAGGGGCTCTACAAGGTGATCCAGGGGCGCGCCCGCGCGGTCGGCCTCGCCGACCGGATGAGCCCCCACACCCTGCGCCACAGCTTCGCCACCCACCTGCTCTCCGGCGGCTGCGACCTGCGCTCGGTGCAGGAGATGCTCGGCCACGCCGACGTCGCCACGACCCAGGTCTACACGCACCTCTCCGCGGAGCGCATCAAGGAGGTCTACTTCGGCTCCCACCCCCGGGCGCACGCGTAGATCGAGCACGACCCCGACCCGCCGCACGACACCGGCTCGCTCGAGAAATCGCCCGCGGCGATCGTCGCGCCGGCCGGGCGGCCGGCGACCGGGCGGGTGAGCGAGGCGGACGGGCTGGGATAGATTCCCCGGCCGTGAGCGACTTCGAGCGCCGGCGGCGCATCTTCAGCGGCATCCAGCCGACCGGGCGCAAGCACCTCGGCAACTACATCGGTGCGATCCGCCAGTACGTCGCCGGCCAGGACGGGGCCGCGGAGGGCGAGGACGCGATCTACTGCATCGTCGACCTGCACGCGACGACCGTCGCCTACGACCCGGCCGAGCTGCGCGAGCGCCTCTACGACACGACCGCGATCCTGCTCGCCGCCGGCCTCGACCCGGCGCGCTGCGTGCTCTTCCGCCAGGCCGACGTGCGCGAGCACACCGAGCTCACCTGGCTGCTGGGCGCGGTCACCGCGTGGGGCGATCTGAACCGGATGCACCAGTGGAAGACGAAGCGCGAGCGGGCCGAGAGCCAGGACGGGTCGTTCGTCTCCGCGAACCTCTTCAACTACCCGATCCTGATGGCCGCCGACGTGCTCGCCTACCGGGCGACCGAGGTCCCGGTCGGCGACGACCAGCGCCAGCACGTGGAGCTGATGCGCGAGGTGGCGCGGCGCTTCAACGAACGCTTCGGCGAGACCCTGATCGAGCCCGAGCACCGGATCCCCGAGGTCGGCGCGCGGATCATGGACCTGCAGGATCCGGCGAGCAAGATGTCGACCACCGGGGGCGGGGAGGCGGGCACCGTCTACGTGCTCGACGAGCCGGGCGCGATCCGCAAGAAGCTGCGCAGCGCGGTCACCGACTCCGGGCGCGAGGTCCGCCGCGGGCCCGGCAAGGAGGGGATCGGGAACCTGATCGAGATCCTCTCCGTCGTGCGCGGGGTGGAGCCGGACGAGATCGAGGCGGAGTTCGAGGGCGCCGGCTACGGCGACTTCAAGGCCGCGGTCGGCGAGGCGGTCGTCGAGTACCTGACCCCGGTGCGCGAGGCCTACGCCGAGCTGCGCGCCGACGAGGCCGAGCTGGAGCGGATCCTCGCCGCCGGGGCCGAGCGCGCCCGCGCGATCGCGGCGCCGGTGCTGGCCGACGTGCGCGGGCGCATGGGTGTCGGCCCGCCCGCCTGACCCCCCCGCGGCGGGTCGTCGCCGGCGCATGGCTGCTCCTCTCCGCGGCCGCCTCGCCCCCCGCGGGGGCAAAGGGTCCGGGTGAGGCCCGAGGTCGGGTCCGGGGCGCGGTCTACTCTGCGCTGGTGCGCTCCGCCGACCTGGACCTCGATCTCGACGTCTTCGCCGGGCCCTTCGACCTGCTGCTGGCGATCGTCCTGCGGGAGGAGGTCAGCCTGCTCGAGGTCGAGCTGGGCGAGATCGTGCTCGCCTACCTGCGCCATCTCGAGGAGGAGGGCGAGCTGGACCTCGAGTCGGCGACCGAGTTCCTGGTCCTGATCGCGGCGCTGCTGGAGCTGAAGTCGCGGCTGATGCTGCCGGCGCCCGAGGAGGCGGAGCTCGACCTGGGCCCCGAGGAGGCCGCCGACGAGCTGCTCGCGCGGATGCTCGATTACCGGCGCTACCGCGACGCGGCCGCCTCCCTCCGCAAGCTGCACGAGGACGGCTCCCGCTACCTGTACCGGTCGGCGCCCCTGCCGCCGGAGCTGCGCCGCGTCTCGCTCGCGGCGGCCGAGCGAGCTTACGACCCCGACCGCCTCGGCTCGGCGCTGGGCGACCTGCTCCGGCCGCCGCCGCGGCTCGACACCAGCCACATCCGCCCGACGGTCTCGCTCGAGCGCCGGCTGGAGGTGCTGCGCGACCTGCTCGCCACCGCGAGCCGGGTCGACTTCGACGAGGCCTTCGGCGGCGAGGACCGCCTCACCCAGGCGGTGACGATCTTCGCGCTGCTGGAGATGCACAAGAAGGGCGAGGCGACCTGGTCGCAGGAGCAGACCTTCGGCCCGATCTCGATCGAGGGCCCCGCCGCGGCGCCGAGGCGCGGCTCGGGCGCCGCCCGGGAGGCGATGTCCGCGTGAGCGGAGAAGCGCCCGCCGGCGCCGCCC
>CAZARJ010000259.1:0-1775 GCA_964487515.1 uncultured Conexibacteraceae bacterium
CTGTTCGGGCTGGCGCTGATCGCCCGCCACGGCTCGGGCGCCCGCAAGCGGGCGGTCCCGTTCGGCCCCTTCCTGGCGCTGGGCGGGATCGTGGCGCTGTTCGCGGGCGACGCGATCGTCGACTGGTACGTGGACTCGTTCTTCGGCTGAGGCCCGGCCGGGGGGACCGACGCTTGAACGGGCGCGTGCAGCGGAGCAGGGGGCTCAAGGCCCGGCCCCCGGCGGCCGATTAGTGCCGGGGAAGCATCGGAGCATGTTCGGCAGCAGGAAATCCTCAACGACCGTCGGCCTCGACATCGAGGCGGGCAGCGTCGCCGCGACCGAGGTCTCGGTCAACGGCGGCATCAAGCTCGGCGCGAGCGGCGTCGCCCCCCTCGGCCCGGGCGTCGCCGGCGACGGCGAGGTCGCCGACCCCGAGGCCCTGGGCGCGGTGCTGAAGGAGCTCTTCGAGGAGAACAAGCTCGGCCGCGACGTCCGCGTCGGCATCGCCAGCCAGCGGGTGATCGTCCGCACGATGCGCCTGCCGCTGATCGAGGACCGCAAGGAGCTCGACGCGGCGATCCGCTTTCAGGCCAACGAGGAGATCGCGATGCCGCTGGAGCAGGCGGTCTTCGACTGGCAGGTGCTCGACGGCGATCCCGCCGTCAGGGCGTCCGGCAAGATGGACGTCGTCGTGGTCGCGGCGCGCCGCGAGTCGGTCGCCGGGCTCAGCGCCGCGCTCCGCTCGGCGGGCCTGAAGCCGGTCGGGATCGACGTATCCGCCTTCGGGATGATCCGCGCCCTGGCGGCGGAGCTGCCCGAGCCCGAGGCCCCGCAGATCTCCTACGAGGAGCGCATGGCGGCCGGCGAGGACGCCCTGGCCCCGGCCGGGGGCGCGCGCCTGCTCTGCAACCTCGGCGACGTCACCAACCTGGCGGTCGCGCGGGGGCGGAGCTGCCTGTTCACGCGCGTCTCTTCCTTCGGCATCGAGGGGATCGCCCAGCGGCTCGCCGAACGCCGCGAGCTGACCCTGGAGCACGCGCGCCAGTGGCTCCGCCACGTCGGCCTCGAGCGCCCCCTGGAGGAGCTGGAAGGTGAGGAGGAGATCGTCACCGCAGCGCGCGAGGTGCTGGAGGAGGGCGCCGGCAAGCTGGCCGGTGAGATCCGCCTCTCCCTGGACTTCTACGGCGGCCAGGAGGACGCGGTCGCGATCGACGAGGTCGTCGTCTGCGGCCCCGGGACCGCGATCGAAGGGCTGCCCGAGCGGCTCGAGCGCGAGCTCGGGATCGCGCTGCGCGCCGTGCGGCCGAGCGCCCTCGAGGGGCTCGACGCCGAGCGCGCCGCCCGCCTGACCCTGTCCTACGGCCTGGCGCTGGAGGAGTAGGCGTGCGCCCCGTCAACCTGCTGCCGAGCGAGGAGCGACGCGGCGCCGGCCGCGCGGGCCGCACCGGCCCGGTGCCCTACGTGATCGTCGGGGTCCTCGTCCTGGCCCTCGCCGGCGTGCTCGCGCTGAGCCTCTTCAACAAGCAGATCGGCGACCGCGAAGCCGAGGTGCAGGCGCTCGAGGCGAAGGCCGCCGAGACCGCCGCCCGCGCCGAGAGCCTCACCGCGTTCGTCAGCTTCCAGCAGGTCCACGACGCGCGCGTGCAGACCGTGGATCAGCTCGCGCGCAGCCGCTTCGACTGGGAGCGAATCCTGCGCGAGCTCTCCCTGATCCTGCCCCGGCACGTCTGGCTGACGAGCGTGACCGGCACCGTCGCGCCCGGCGTCTCGGTCGAAGGCGGCGATGGCACCGG
>CAZARJ010000259.1:1875-3172 GCA_964487515.1 uncultured Conexibacteraceae bacterium
AGAGAGAAGTACCTGCTCGCGGCGCTGCCGCTGATCGCGCTGGCGGTCGGCTTCTGGCTGCTCGTCCTGGCGCCCAAGAAGCAGGAGGCAAGCGACCTCGGCGAGAAGGCCACGGCGCTGGAGCAGCAGATCCAGGAGTCGGAGTCCAAGATCGCGATCGCCGAGCAGGCGCGGGAATCGTTCCCCGACAACTACGCCGAGATCGTGAAGCTGGGCGCGGCGGTGCCCGAGGACGACGATCAGGCGACCCTGATCCACGAGCTGACGAAGATCGGGCGCGACAACGACGTCAAGTTCCTCTCCTTCACGCTCACCGAGGGCAGCGGCGAGGCGCCTCCGGCGCCGCCCGCCCCGGCTGCGGGCGAGCCGACCGCCACCGACGCCACCGGGACCCCGGTCGCGACGGGCATGGCGACGGAGGCCGCCGCCGCCCTGCTGCCGCTCGGCGCGACGGTGGGCTCGGCGGGGCTGCCGATGATGCCCTACGACCTCAACTACACAGGGGAGTTCTTCGACATGGCCGACCTGTTCGCCGACCTCGACTCGCAGGTCAAGGTCTCGGCCGCGGGCGGCAAGCCCCGGATCGAGGGCCGCCTGCTGACCGTGAACGGCTTCTCGCTCGAGGCCGATCCGGAGACCGGCTTCCCGCGCGTGTCGGCGAAGCTCGCCGTCAACAGCTACCTGGTGCCCGCCGAGCAGGGCCTGGCCGCGGGGGCGACCCCGGCCGGCCCGGCGCCGGTCGGATCCGACGCCGCGCCGGTGCCGACCTCCGGAGGGGCCGGCACCCCGGCCCCCGCGACCGCGGCGGTGACCCCGTGAAGCGCCCGCAGATCAAGGGCCCGGACCTGAGCGGCCTGCGGGGCAAGCTGTCCAAGCTCAAGGACACGGAGGTGAAGGTGCCGAAGCTGAAGGCGCCGAAGCTGAAGCGGCCTGAGGGCAAGGCGGGCTCCGGCCTGAAGCTGCCGAGCGCCAAGGGGCTCAAGGGCCCGAGCATCAAGCGCCCGCAGCTCAAGGGGCCGAACGTCAACGTCCCCGAGCCCGTGCGCGGCCTCTACGACGACCTGCGCGAGCGGCACCTGCTCGTCGTCGTGGCCGCGCTGCTGGTCGCGATCGTCGCCGTGCCGCTGCTGGTGCGCAGCGACGCCGAGCAGGCGCCGCCACCGGCCCCGATCGTCGACGTCGAGGAGGGCCTGCCGCTCGATCCCGCCGTGGCGGCCAGCAACCCGGGCCTGCGCGACTTCCACGAGCGCCTCGACAGCCTGCGCGCCCGCAACCCCTTCAAGCAGCAGCTCGTGCC
>CAZARJ010000260.1:0-3172 GCA_964487515.1 uncultured Conexibacteraceae bacterium
TCGGCCATCCCGCCCGAGCCGATCCGCTCGACGAGCCGGTAGCGACCGTCGACGATCCCGCCCTCGCTGAGCCGCATCAGTCGAGCAGCTCCCCCATCACCGCGGTGGCGATCGGGCCCGCCACGGTGCCGCCGAAGCAACCCCCGCAGCCCTGCGTCGTCACGGCGACGGCGACCTTCGGGTCGTCGACCGGCGCGAAGGCGATGAACCAGGGCTGGTTGATGCTCTGCGCGATGTCGATCTCCGCCGTCCCCGTCTTGCCGGCGAACGAGGCGCCGTCGACGGAGAGTCCCGCTGCCGTTCCCTCTTCGACCACGCTCGTCATCATCTCAGCGAGCTGGGATGCCGTGTCGGCGCTCACCACCTCGCTCTGCACCTGCGGCTTCAGCTCGTCGGTCGTGCGGCCGTCGGGATCCTTCACCTCCTGGATCAGCGTCGGGCGCATCAGCTTGCCGCCGTTGGCGATCGTCGCCGCCACCTCGGCCATCTGGAAGGGGCTCGCCAGGATCTGGCCCTCCTCCCCGCCCTGGCCGATCGCGACCCGGGCGACGTCGAAGCCGGAGTCGACCAGCTTGCCGTCCGAGTTGTAGACCCCGCTCGGCACCATCTGGTCGTCGGGCAGCTCGACCTCGGGATCGCGCTCGAAGCCGAAGCGCTTCATGTACTCGAGCAGCGTGTCGGGGCCGATCTTCTCTCCGAGCTGCGCGAACCAGGTGTTGACCGAGTGCGTGAGCGCGGTGCGCATGTCGATGTCGCCGTACGGCTCGCCCCCGGCGTTCTCCAGCGGCACGCCGCTGAACGTCTGCGGGGTCGCGCCGCTGAGCACCGTGTCGGGGGTCGCGGCGCCGGAGTCGAGCGCCGCGGCGGCGGTCACGACCTTGAAGGTCGAGCCGGGCGGATAGGTGGACTGGATCGCGCGGTTGAAGAGCGGCGAGTCGGTTCCCTCGGCGCTCAGCTCGCCGATCCGCTGCGGGATCTCGTTCGGGTCGTAGCCGGGGGTGCTCGCCATCACCTTGACGGCCCCAGTGCGCGGGTCCAGGGCGACCACCGCGCCGGGCTCGGAGGCCGCGCTGAGCTGCTCGGTCGCGAGGCGCTGGGCGGAGGCGTCGAGCGTCGTGACGATGTCGCTGCCGCGCTGGGCGTGCCCGCGCAGCTCGTCGAGCAGGGAGACGAACTCGTTCTCGTCCCCGGTCAGGATGTCGTTCTGGGAGCGCTCCAGGCCCGAGTTGCCCTCGGTGATGAAGCTGTAGCCGACCGGGTTGCCGAACAACGCGCCAAGTGGATAGCGACGAACGTAGTGCACGGACTCCGCCTTGCCCTTGCGCTTGGAGCGCGCGATCAGCTCGCCGTCGGCGCTCATGATCCGCCCGCGCTCGATCTGCTGGGCCTCGAACAGGGGCCGCTTGTTCTCGGGCCGCTGCTCGAGCTCGTCGGCGGCGAACACGGACCAGTTGCTGGTCAACCCGACGAGCAGCGCGAACAGGACCAGCACAGCCACGTAGAGGCGTAGGATCGGCGCGTTCACGGGCCGCCCCCGGGGCTCGGCTGAGGGCGCCGGGCGCGGTCGGAGATGAGCAACAGAAGCGCCATCAGGATCATGTTCGCGATCACCGAGCTGCCGCCGTAGCTGATCAGCGGCAGGGTGACGCCGGTCAGCGGGATCACCCGGATCACGCCGCCGATGATCACGAACGCCTGCAGGGCGAAGACGGCCGTCAGCCCGGCGGCGAGCAGCTTCGAGAAGCCGTCGCGGGCGAGCGAGGCGATCTTGAAGCCGCGGGCGGCGATCAGGGCGTAGATGGCGACCACCCCGCAGCCCCCGAACAGGCCCAGCTCGTTGACGATCAGGGCGTAGATGAAGTCGGTCTGCACCTCCGGGATCAGGGTGCTCTCGACCGTCTCCTTGGCGCCCGGCGCCCAGAGCAGCGACTGGCCGATCCCGCGCCCGAACAGTCCCCCGTCGGCCTGCGCGAACATCGACTGCAGGACCTGGTAGCCGGTCCCGTCGGGGTCCCGGTAGGGGTCGAGCCAGATGTCGATCCGGTCGCCGACGTGGCCGACGGTGCCGGCGAAGAACCAGGCGCCGAGCAGGAACATGGCGAGCCCGATGACCACGAACGAGATCCGGTTCGTCGCCGTGTAGATCAAGGCGAGAAAGGCGCCGAAGAACATCAGCGAGCTGCCCAGGTCGCGGATGAAGACGAGCATCAGCATCGCCGCGCCCCAGACGACGAGCATCGGCCCGAGGTGCTTGAGCGGCGGCAGCGTGAGGCCGAGGAAGCGGCGCGCCCCGACGACCAGCACCTCGCGGCGCTCGCGCAGGTAGCTGGCCAGGAAGATGACGATCGCGAGCTTGCCGAGCTCGGCGGGCTGGAAGGACAGCGGGCCGATCTCGACTCCCAGGTAGGCGCCGTTGACCTGCGTGCCGATCACCGGCAGCCGCGGCAGCACGAGCAGCAGCAGGCCGCCGCAGACGATCAGATAGCGGTAGCGCTCGAGCACGTGGTAGTCGCGCAGGAGCACGATCGTGAGCACGAAAAGGAGCAGGCCGACGACGAACCAGTTGGCCTGGTCGCGCGCCAGGCTCTCGTCGATCCGGTAGAGCATCACCAGCCCGATCGCGGCGAGCAGGGCGACGAGCGGGAACAGGTACGGGTCCGCGTGCGGGAGCCGGAAGCGCAGGAACAGATGCGCGGCGAGGCAGATCGCGAAGAAGTAGGCCCCGAAGATAAGGCTCAGGTCGCCGACCTCGTCCCCGCGGACGACGAAGACGGCGGCGAATCCGGCGACGAGCAGGCCGGCCACCGGAACGAGGCCGAGCAGCTCGCGGTTGCGGGCGCTCAAGCGCCGCCTCCGCCGGCCCGGTTGCCGCCGGAGCGCTTCCCGTCGTTCCCCCGCTTGGCGTTGCCGGCGCCCTTTCGCGTGCCGCCACTGTCGTCGCGTCCCCCGGCGCCCTGGCTCGGGCCGTCCGCGACGGCGACGGCGGCCGAGCGCTCGAGATCCTCGAGCAGCGAGGCGGCGTCGTCCTCGGAGCGCAGCTCGTGGTCGACGACCGTCGCCCGCCGCTCCTCGGGCAGCGCCGCCAGGGTGACCCGCGAGGCGCGCTGCTGGGAGTAGAGGTCGATCCCGAACGGCAGCTCGTAGGGGAGGCCGCGGAAGAGGGCGAGCTGCT
>CAZARJ010000261.1:0-3144 GCA_964487515.1 uncultured Conexibacteraceae bacterium
GGCGAGCCCGACGCCTCCTCGTTCCCGACCGGCGGCGTGCGGGCGACCTTCGAGGCCCGCGGCTACACCGCCTGGGACCCGACCAGCCCGGCCTTCATCCTCGAGAACCCGAACGGGGCGCTGCTCTGCATCCCGACGGCGTTCGCCTCCTTCACCGGCGAGGCGCTGGACGCGAAGATCCCGCTGCTGCGCTCGATGGACGCCCTCTCGCGCTCCGCGGTGCGCGCCCTGCGGCTGCTCGGCGACGCGAGCTCCCAGCGCGTCTTCACCACCGCCGGCCCCGAGCAGGAGTACTTCCTGATCGACGAGCAGTACTTCTTCGAGCGCCCCGACCTGGTCACCACGGGCCGGACCCTGTTCGGGGCCCAGCCGCCGAAGGGCCACGAGCTCGACGACCACTACTTCGGCGCGATCCCCGAGCGCGTGCTCGCCTTCATGATGGAGGCCGAGCGCGAGCTGGTGAAGATCGGCGTCCCGGTGAAGACGCGCCACAACGAGGTCGCCCCGGGCCAGTTCGAGCTCGCGCCGATGTTCGAGAACGCGAACGTCGGCTCCGACAACCAGCAGCTCACGATGCAGCTGATGCAGAACGTGGCCCGCCGCTACGGCCTCGTCTGCCTGCTGCACGAGAAGCCGTTCGCGGGCGTCAACGGCTCCGGCAAGCACAACAACTGGTCGATGCAGACCGACACCGGGGCCAACCTGATGGACCCCGGCGACACCCCGGCGGAGAACGCCAGCTTCCTGTTCTTCTGCACCGCGGTGATCCAGGCGGTCAACAAGCACCAGGGGCTGCTGCGCGCCTCCGCCGCGAACATCGGCCAGGACCACCGGCTGGGCGCGAACGAGGCGCCGCCGGCGATCATCTCGATCTTCCTCGGCGCCGAGCTGGACACGGTGTTCGAGTCGATCGTCTCCGGCAAGGGCGACGGGATCACCGAGGACGCGACGCTCGGCCTCGGCGCCCGCACGCTGCCCCGCCTGCCGATGCACGGCGGCGACCGCAACCGGACCTCCCCGTTCGCCTTCACCGGCAACAAGTTCGAGTTCCGGATGCTCGGCTCGAGCATGTCGATCGCCTTCCCGAACACGGTCCTGAACACGATCGTCGCCGAGGCGGTCGAGGATCTCGCGGACCGGCTCGAGCGGCGGCTCGAGGACGGCGAGGACCTCGACGACGCGGTCAGCGCGGTGGTCAAGGAGTCGTTCTCGGCCAATCGCCATATCTGCTTCGAGGGCGACAACTACTCGGACGAGTGGCAGCAGGAGGCGGAGCGGCGCGGGCTCAAGAACCTGCGCACGACCCCCGACGCGCTGCCCGAGGTGATCTCGCCGCAGACCGTCGCCGCCTTCGAGCGCCACAACGTGCTCTCCAGGCGCGAGCTCGAGTCGCGCTACGAGGTCTGGGTCGAGCAGTACGCGACGCTCGCCAACATCGAGGCCGAGACCGCCGCCTCGATCGCGCGCACGATGCTGCTGCCCGCCGCGCACCGCTACCTGACCGAGGTCGATGCGGCGGGCATCTCGGCGCTGAGCGGGGAGCTGCGGAGCAACATCGACGAGCTGATCGACGCGATCGCCGCGCTCGAGGAGGCCAACGACTGCCCCGACGACCTCGAGGGCATGGATCTCGCCGTCTACGCGCGCGACCGGCAGCTGACCGCGGCGCTCGACGTGCGGCGGATCGCCGACCGGCTCGAGAAGCTGGTCGCCGACGACCTCTGGCCGCTGCCCAAGTACTCCGAGATCCTGTTCATCAAATAGGCGGCGGAGGCCGCGCGGGACCCGGGCCCGGCGGGCTCCCGCCCCGCCTGCGGGAGGGCGGCGCCGCGGATGCGGTCAGCCCGCGAGGGACACGGCCCGATCGGCCGCCGCCGCCGGGGCGGGCGCGGCGGCGCGCTCGCGCCCGGCCTCGAGCTCGGCCGCCAGCTCCTTCATGTAGACCTCGAAGTCGACCTGGATCGTGTGCCGCTTCGAGGCCACGTAGCGGCGCCGCATCGCCTCCCGCTTGCGGTCGATGTCGCGCTCCATGGCGGCGAGCGGGGGCGGCTCCCAGAAGCCCTGCAGCGCGGTCGCGATCAGCTCCGACTGCCGCTCGGCGATCGGCATGATCGCCCCGAGCGGCTGGATCAGGCCGACGAAGTAGAGCCCTTCGGCGGTCGGGTGCAGCAGGTGCTTGTAGAGGCGGAGCTCGTTGTCGACCGCGGAGAAGAAGCCGGGATCGAAGAACGGGAAGCTGATCCTGTAGCCGGTGCAGTAGACGACCAGATCCGCGTGCGCCTCGCTGCCGTCGGTGAAGCGGACCGTCTCGCCCTCGAGCGCGGCGATGTTCGGCTTCACCGTGATCGCCCCGTGCGCGAGCCGATCGAGGATCCGGCCGCTGACGGTCGGGTGCGCGTGGGCGAACTTGTGATCCGGCTCGGGCAGCCCGTAGTCGCTCATCCGGCCCACGTACAGGCGCAGGATTCGCTCCATGAGCGGGAAGCGGATCCGCGGCGGCAGGTTCTGCCCGCCGACCTGATCGAGCGGCTTGCCGAAGATGTACTTGGGCACGACGTGGGCTCCGCGGCGCGCCGCGAGGATCGTGCTCCGGGCGTGGTAGGAGGCGTCGACGGCGATGTCCATGGCCGAGTTGCCCATCCCGAGCACGACCACGTCGCGGTCGGCGAGCTGCGACTCGTGGCGATAGAAGTGGGAGTGCATCTGCTCGCCCTCGAAGGTGTCGCTGCCGGGGAACGGAGGCTCGGGCCAGCGCGGGTCCCAGTGGTGGCCGTTGGCGACGATGACCGCGTCGTAGGCGGTCGTCTCCCCGGCGCTGGTGCGGACGTCGAAGCCGCCCCCGGCGCGCGGCTCGACGTGCTCGACGCCGACCCCGAAGCGAATCCGGTCGCGGAAGCCGAAGTGGTCGACGTAGGCGTCGAAGTAGCGCGCGATCTGGTCGTGGCGCGGGAAGTCCGGGTAGTCCTTCGGCATCGGGAAGTCGGCGTACTCCATGCGCTCGCGCGAGGTGTTGATGTGCAGCGTGCGGTAGGAGGAGGAGACCCCGTTGGGGTTCTCGAACACCCAGTTGCCCCCGACCCGGTCGCTGAGCTCGTAGCAGTCGACCGGCAGCCCGCGGACGTGCAGCGCCTTGACCGCCGCGAT
>CAZARJ010000262.1:0-3129 GCA_964487515.1 uncultured Conexibacteraceae bacterium
GGCTCAGCAGGCGGCCCAGCTCGAGGACCAGCTCGTGCTCGTCGAGCAGCCCGAGATCGAGCAGGATCGCGTCGTGGCGGTCGTAGATCTCGCTCAGCTCCACCTCGCGCAGGGCGGCGTCGCGCTCGGCGCGGCCCGCGGCGCCCCGCTCGGCGGCCCGGGCGCGGTCACGCAGCTCCGCCGGGCCGATTCCCTCCGCCCGCAGCACGTCGATGCGCTCCAGCAGGCGGGCCAGCAACCCGGTCGGATTGCCGCGGATCTCGTGCCGGCGCAGGGGCAGCTCGTCGAGGTTGTCGAGCAGCAGCGCCAGCCGGTCGGCGGGGGAGGCGATCTGGAAGAAGGGGTCCACGCCGGCCTCGAGCGCGTAGTCGCGCAGCAGCCGCTCGGCGAATCCCGGCCAGGTCTCGATCCAGGTCTCGTCGAAGGAGCCCCCGGTCCGGGCGGCGACCCGCTCGCGCAGCGCGGCGCGGCCCGCGGCGCCGCCGCTGAGCACGGCGATCCGCTCGACCGGGACCCCCGCCTCGGCCAGCGCGGCGAAGCGCCGCACGAGCAGCTCCGTGCGCCCGGACCCCGCCTCGCCGAGCACCAGCGTCGGCACCGGGGAGGGCTCCGCGACCGCCTTCCCGCCGGTCGCTGGCGGGCTGTCTTCCATGCGACAAAGGTACCGCGGGCGGGGCCACCGCAATCCCCGGATGGACGCACCGTGCGGCGTGATCGGGGATTCCGGCGGGGGGCCGGCGGGGGACGCGCCGGCGACCCCGCGCGAGGCGGGCAGCGGCGCCTCAATACCATTGCCGACGTGAGGCCCGAGATCGACTGGCTCGACATCTGCCGCCGGATCTCGGCCCGTCAGGCCGACCTCTTCCGCGCCTCGACCAGCATCGCCGAGCGCACGGTCTACGAGGGGCGGGGCGAGGGCGGGGATATGACCCTGGAGCTGGACCGGCAGTGCGAGGACATCGTCTTCGAGGAGCTCGACGCGCTGGCCGCGGACGGCACGTCGCTGATGGCGATCAGCGAGGAGCGCGGCGAGGTGCGGCTCGGCCCGGCGGCGGAGCCGGAAGAGGACGCGCTGCGCGTGGTCATCGACCCGATCGACGGCTCGATGAACGTGCGCCGGACGATCCCCTCCCACTCGCTCTCGATCGCGGTCGCCTCGGGCCCCTCGATGGCCGACGTCGACTTCGGCTATGTGCACGACTTCGGCGCCCGCGAGGAGCTCTGGGCGCAGCGGGGCGAGGGTGCCCGGCTCGACGGCCGGCCCCTGCGCGCCGATGCCGCAAGCGCCGCCGGGGACGGCAGCCTGGAGGTCGTCGGGCTGGAGTCGGCGGACCCGCGCTGGGTGCTGGAGACGATCGCCGCCCTCCGCGGCCACGCCTATCGCGTGCGGGCGGTGGGCTCGATCGCGATCACGCTCAGCTACGTCGCCGCCGCCCGCTTCGACGCCGGCATGTCGGCCCGCTCGTGTCGCTCCGTGGACGCCGCCGCCGCCCAGCTCATCGTCCGCGAGGCCGGGGGCGAGGTCGAGTTCGCCGGTTACGCGCTCGACGAGGCCGGCCTCGACCTCGAGGCGCGCTACATGGTCGCCGCGGCCACCCGGCCGGACTTCCTGGCCACGATCCGCGCCGCCCAGGACGCCGGGGCCGAGTAGGAGCGGGGCCGCCCGCGCGGCCTCGGCCCCGGCGGGGAGAGCGAGCGGCCCGTCCGGAGGAGCGGCGCCCGGGAGGGCGGCGCCGGCCTTGGCCGCAACGGCCCTCGGGCTCGCCGCGGGCCCGGATTCCCCGCGCTGAAGCCGGGTATCCGGGTCCGGACGGCGGGGTGAAACCTCCGACTGCGAGGCGGGTAGTAGAACGCGTGTTCGGTGCTATACTGAACATCCTTACAAATAAGGAACTTACCGAGAGCGACCCGACCGAAGGGGTTGAGACAGATGGCAGAAAGCAAGACAGCGAGCACGAAGAGCACCCAGCGCCGCAAGGCGAAGGCCACCACCAAGGCGCAGGCGACCAAGACGCGCACCGGGGCGAAGCGCACCGCGAGCGCCGCCAAGGCGACCACCAAGCGGACCACGACGAGCGCCAAGGCCGGCGCGAAGCAGACGGCCGGCGAGGCGACCCGGACGGCCGGGCAGGCCCGCGGGGGGGTCAACGCGGCCACCGGCTACGTCCGCTCCGCCGCCGGGACCGCCGTCGACGTCCCGGTGGGCGCCGCGCTCAGCGCCGCCGAGCGGGTGAGCGAGGTGACCGAGCGGTTCAACTCCGCCCACAAGCGCGACGCCGAGCTGCGCCGGGTGCGCAACCAGCTCCGTCGCGAGCTCAGCAAGGTCGAGCGCCGCGGCGGCACCGCCCGCCGGCGCGCCCTGAGCCAGGTCAAGCAGACCCGCGGCAAGGTCGAGCGCCAGGTCAAGCAGACCCGGGGCCGGCTCGAGCGCCAGGTCCAGGAGCAGCGCCGCAGCGTCGAGTCGACGCTGAAGCGCAACCGCGAGGAGGCCGAGCGCCGCTTCCGGGACGTCGGGGAGCGCGTCCAGGCGCTGGTCTGAGCGAACCTCTCCTCCCCCCGATCCAGCGGGCCCCCGGGCCCGCTGGATCTATTTAAGGGGCTTTGCGGGGGTTCCGGCCGGCGGGGCGGCGGCGGGCGCACCGCGGCGGGACGACTTTGCCAAGATGGAGGCATGCCGCTGCCTACCGAGGATCAGGTAACCGAAGCCCTTCGTCCCGTCATCGACCCGGAGCTGCGCCGCTCGATCGTCGAGCTCGGCATGGTCCGCTCGATCGAGGTCCACGAGAACGGCCGCGTAGACGTGGTCGTGTCGCTGACCACCGCCGGCTGTCCGATCCGCTCGCACTTCGAGCAGTCGGTGGTCGAGAACGTCGGCAAGCTCGACGGCGTGAGCAGCGTGGGCGTCGGCTTCGACGTCCTCTCCGACTCCGAGAAGCGCGGCCTGCAGGAGAAGCTCGGCCGCCCCAACGGCCTCCCCGAGGGCGCCCTGGCCCAGGTCAAGAACGTGATCTGCGTCGCCTCCGGCAAGGGCGGCGTCGGCAAGTCGACGATGACCGCCAACCTGGCCGCCGCGCTGACCGCGGAGGGCCGGCCGTCCGGAGCGCTCGACTGCGACGTGTACGGCTTCTC
>CAZARJ010000263.1:0-3110 GCA_964487515.1 uncultured Conexibacteraceae bacterium
TGGCGGCCCGGCGCCGCGCCCGCGAGGCCGAGCGCGCCGGACTGCCCCCCGCCGGACGCAGCCCGGCCGAGGTCCGCCACCGCGCCCGCGAGGCGCTAGCCGCCCTCGGCCTGCCCGATGCGATCCGGGCCGAGATGCTGGCGCCCGAGCAGCATCTGAAGCTCGCCCTGGAGGTCCTCGGGGAGGGGGGCGGCGGGACGGGCTCTGAGACGACCGGGCACCGGGACGGCGCCGGATGAGCGGATCGCGGGGACTTCCCTCGGAGCTGCTCGCTCCCGCGAAGCTCAACCTCGGCCTCTACGTGGGCCGTCCGCGGGCGGCCGACGGGCTGCACGAGATCCGCTCGCTGTTCATCCCCCTCTCGCTCGCCGACCGGCTACGGGTGCGCGAGCGCGCCGAGGGCGAGGCGGGCGGGGCGCCGGGCGGGGACGAGGTTGTCTGTGAGGCGGTGCCGGGGCCGGACCTGACCGCGCGTGCCCTGGCCGCCCTGCGCGCAGCCGGGTGGGGGGCGCCGCCGCTGCGGATCGAGGTCGACAAGCGGATCCCGATCGCCGCCGGCCTGGGCGGGGGGAGCGCCGACGCGGCCGCGGTCCTGCGGCTCGCCGCCGCTGGCCTTGGGTCGGATGCCGGGATCGATTTCGCCGAGCTGGCGCGGATCGCCGCCGGGCTGGGTGCGGACGTGCCCTCGCAGCTCGCGCCCCGGTTCGCGCTCGTCGGCGGCGCCGGGGAGCGGGTCGAGGCGCTGCCGGAGCCGGAGCCGTTCGGCGTCGTGCTGCTCCCGGACCCCGAGGGGCTCTCGACGGCCGACGTCTACGCCGCCGCCGATCGCCTCGGCAGCACGCGCGGCGCGGAGGAGCTGGCGCGCCTGGGGGAGGAGCTGCGCGCCGCGGCCGGGGGCGGGGCGAGCCCGCTCGACTACCGCGAGCTGCTCGTCAACGACCTCGCGCCGGCGGCGCTGGAGCTGCGCCCCTCGATCGGCGCCGCGCTGGAGGCGCTCGCCGGCGCCGGCGCCGAGCTGGCGCTGGTGACCGGCTCGGGGCCGACCGCGGTGGGGCTCTTCCGCGATCCGGAGGCCGCCGGGGAGGCCGCCGGGCGCCTGCGGGCCGCCGGGCGCCGCCCGATCGCCGCCCGATCGGGGATCATCGCCGGTTGATGGAGCTGCCGAGGGACCGCCGCGGCTGGGCGAAGCTCGCCCTCGCCCTGGTGGGGCTGTTCGTCGCCTACCAGGTCGGCAAGCGGGCGCTGCCCGACATCGACGTGCAGCAGGTGCTCGAGGACGTGGCCGTCGCGCTCGGGGCCTGGACGTATCCGCTCGTCGGGCTGCTGGCCTTCCTCGAGACGGGCGCCTTCGTCGGGCTGCTCGCGCCGGGGGAGACGTTCGTGGTCCTCGCCGGCGCGGTCGCCGGCCAGGGCGCGACCTCGGTCACGCTGACGATCGGGATCGTCTGGCTCTGCGCCTTCCTCGGCGACACGGCCAGCTACGTGCTCGGGGTGAAGCTCGGGCGCGGGTTCGTGCTCGAGCACGGCGCCCGGGTCCGGATCACCCGGGAGCGCTTCGCCCAGGTCGAGTCCTACTTCGCCCGTCACGGTGGCAAGACGATCCTGATCGGCCGCTTCATCGGCCTCGTCCGCGCCCTGGCCCCGTTCATCGCCGGCAGCTCGGGGATGCGCTACCGGGCGCTGGCGCCCTACAGCGTGCTCGGGACCGGGATCTGGGCCACGACCTTCACCCTGCTCGGCTTCTACTTCTCGCGCAGCGTCGACGTCGTGCTCAGCAACGCCGAGCACGTCCTGCTCGCCTTCGGGATCCTCGTCGGCCTCACGGTCGCGATCGTCGTCGCCGCGCGCTGGCTGCGCGTCCCCGAGAACCGCGAGCGCGCCACCGCCGAGCTGGAGTCGCGACCGGCCGGGCGGCGCCTGCTCGCGGTCGGCCGGCGGCTCAGCCCGCAGGCGCGGTTCCTGGCCGACCGGCTGACTCCCGGGGGCGCCGGGCTCGAGGTGACGACGGCCCTGGCCGCGCTCGCGGTGGGCAGCTACGTGCTCGTCGCCTACGGGCTGACCGTCACCGACTTTCCCGGCCCGACGACGGGCGACAGCACGGCGGCCGACCTGGCCGGGCACCTGCGGGCCGGCTGGCTCACCGAGCTCGCCGAGGTCGTCACCGCACTCGGCTCCACGCTGGCGACCGCCGCCGTCACGCTCGCCGCCGCGGTCTGGCTGGCGCTGCGCCGGCACTGGGGCGAGCTGATCGTGCTCGTCGCCGGCGTCCTCGTGATCCTGCTCGGCACGCAGCTCGCCAAGGAGATCGTGGCCCGGCCACGTCCCCTCGACGGGCTCGTCGGCGCGGACGGCTTCTCCTACCCGAGCGGCCACGCCTCGCACTCGGTCGTCTACCTCTGGCTCGCCCTCACCCTCGCGTTGCGCCTGCGCCCGGGCATGCCGCGGGCGACGCTGCTGATCGTGGCCGGGGTCCTGCTCACGGCGGCGATCGGGCTCAGCCGCGTCTACCTGGGCGTGCACTACCTGAGCGACGTGAACGGCGGCTGGGCGCTGGGCGCGAGCGCCTTCTCGCTGCTCGCCGCGATCGCGCTGATCGTCGGCCACATTCGTCACAATGGCGACGAGGATGTCCCTTGAGGTGCTGATCTTCGGCGGCGCGGGCCTGATCAGCCTGTTGGCCTTCACGAGCCTGATCCTGGTTCCCGCGCTCGGCTCCTTCGGCCGCGGGTGGGAGAAGGCGACCGCGGCCGCGCTCTCGCTGATCGTCCTCGTCGCCCTGGTCGGCCTCGGCGTCGCGATCGGCGTGGCGATCGTCTACTACTGGGACGAGATCTCCAGCTTCCTGAACTGACCCCGCCTAGTATTTCCGCGTGGCCCGGGGCGCGAAGCGGCAGTCGGCGCCGGCGTCCGCGGCCGGCTCGGACGACCTGCGCGGCGCGAGCCCGGCGGCGGCCCTGGAGGCGCTCTCGGAGGCGATCGAGTCGGGCGCGGGGCTGCCCGCGGTCTCCCGGGCGGCCGCGGCGGCGCTGGCCGCGCTCGACGCCCTGATCGACCCCACGAGCCCCGAGCTCGCGGTCGCGGCGCCCACCCCCGACCAGGCGGAGACTCAG
>CAZARJ010000264.1:0-3077 GCA_964487515.1 uncultured Conexibacteraceae bacterium
GGGGCGCCGATCAGAGCTACGGCAACGCGGTCCCGGCCGCGATGGACGGCGACGCTGGCTCCGGCGCCGGCAACCTGGTCGTCTCCGAGCGGATCACCGGCCTCGACCCCGAGACGACTTACCACTTCCGCCTCGTCGCCGAGAACGACAGCGGCAGGACCGCGGGCGCGGACCGGAGCTTCGAGACGCCGGCAACGGTCTGCCCGAACGAGGAGTACCGGACCGGCCCCTCCGCCTACCTCGCCGACTGCCGCGCCTACGAGCTGGTCTCCAACTTCGACAAGGGGGGAGCGCGCCCTTGGGCGGTCTATAGCCGCGACGGACTGCACGTCGGGATGACGACGCTGACCCTCTTCCCGGCCTTGGACGAGGGCGGCCTGGGCACCCAGATGATGCTCGCGGAGCGCAGCGAGCAGGGCTGGCAGCCCGCGATGGGCGGTCTGCCGAGTGTGCAGGAGAGCGCCCTGGTTCGCGGCTGGTCGGACGACGTGGGTCGCCGCTTGGTGATGACGAAGGCGGCGCTGGCCGACGGCGACGACCCGACGGCAGGCCCGAACGGCGATGGGGACTACGATGGGTACCTAGTCGATCGCGACAGGTCGACCACCTGGCTGACCGAAGGGTATCCAGGCGTGCCCCGTCCCTCGGGTCAGGGCGACTACAACTTCGCCTCTGCCGGAGGTATCGCCGGGGCGATGGGCGATCTCTCGAGCTTCGCGTTCGCGTCGCAGGTCGCACTGACCGCCGATGCCCCACCGCCACCCGCGACCAAGGCGTACGTTCGTCGCGGCGATCACACGCACCTGATCGGCAGGCTCCCCGACGGCTCCTTGGCGGCCAATGCTGCGCCCGCGCCTTGCGGTGGCGTCACATCGCTGCAGGAGTGCGCCAGGGCGGTGCCGACGCTGACCCCGGACGGTAAGACAGCCCTCTATCTGGCGCAGACGCCGACCGACGGCGTCCGTCTCTTCGAGGTCACCGGGATCGGGAGCGGCTCCGAAGACGTGGTCGAGGTGTCCGCGCCCGAGAACGGGGCGCCGCCCGCGGACGCGAGCTACCCGATCAACTTCCAGGCATCCAGTCCCGATCTCTCCAAGGTGCTGTTCCGCACCAGGGCGCCGCTCGTCACCGATGACGATGACGATCGGACCGGGACAGAAGCCAACAACGTCGGTGCCGATCTCTACCTGTGGGATCGAGATGCGACCCCGCACCTGACGCGGATCTCGGCGAGCCCGCTCGGACGGGCGGATGTGTCTGGCTTCGTCAACGTCTCGACCGAGCTCGACCGCGTCTACTTCGTTGCCGCAGGAGCGATCACCGACGAGCCGGGACCGACCGGCGCGCAGCCGATCGAGGGCCGGCGGAACCTCTACCTCTGGGATGAGGGGCAGCTGCGCTTCGTAGCTACGCTCGGCACGCTGAACGTAGATCCGCTTGAGATAGGCGCAACTATGGCGCCTTTCGACAATTTCATCTCCAGCGCGACTCCGGATGGCTCGGCGTTGCTGTTCTCATCTGGAGAGCAACTTCTGGATGACGTCCCGACGGCCGGCACCAGGCAGGCGTATCGATACGACCGCGCTGACCACGATCTCGAGTGTGTCTCTTGCGTACCGGGAGTCGAGCCGACCGGGGACGTGGACGTGGCGCCGCGGACGACATTTCCGGGCAGCCGCCACCTTTCCGACGACGGCGACGTCGCGCTGTTCCGCAGCCCGGACCGGCTGGTGCCCCGCGACTCGGATGACACCCCTGACGTCTACACGTGGCATGACGGTGAGGTCCAGCTGATCTCCAGCGGCAACTCCGCCAGCGGCCTGGCACGCCGAGGATCGCAAGAGGCCACGCTGAGCGGGGACGGGCGCGTGGTCCTGTTCGGCACCTACGACCGGCTCGTCGAGGCGGATCGGGACGGCTTCTACGACATCTACGCGGCCGTGGTCGACGGCGGCTTCCCACCTCCGGAGCCCGATCCGAGCGACTGCGAGGGGGCCGAGTGCCAGGGGCCGCCGACCGACCCGCCAGCCGACGACTCGCCCGGGAGCAGTGACTGGAATGGCGCCGGGAACGAAGGCCAATCCGCGTGCGCCGGACGGATCGAGCGGCGGGCCACTCGTCTTGACAGGCAAGCAAGCAAGCTCGAGCGGAGGGCGGACCGGCTCACGAGGAAGGCGAAGCGCGCCAAGCGGTCAGCGCGGCGGTCCAACGGCGCCAAGGCGAAGCGGCAGGCGCGCCGGGCGAAGCGCCTGCGCCGCAGGTCGAATCAGGTCGAACGTCGGTCGAAGCGGGTCAAACGCCGGGTACGCGCGGCGCAGCGACGACTTCAGAACTGCAAGCGCGGAGCGCGGTCATGAGGCGCGCCGGAGAGGGAGAGGGAGAGGGAATGACGATGTCCAGCATGCGTAGTCCAGTTCGGCTGAGCCTGGTGCTCCTGCTTGCCGCAACCGCGTGCGTCGCAATTCTGTTGGCTCCAGCGATCGCACGGGCCGACTTCGGGATCAAGCCCGGGACGTTCACGGCCGAGGTTCAGGACGCCGCGGGCGTCGAGCTCACGCAGGCGGGCGCGCATCCCGATCGCGCGCTGGCGAGCTTCGAGTTCAATCGCCGTCCGGGCCTACTTGGCCCCGGCACCGGCCTGATGGACGGGTACGTCGCGAACATTCGGGTCGATCTGCCGGCGGGCCTGGTCGGCAATCCGGAAGCCACGCCGAAGTGCACCGATGCCGATCTCTGGCAGATGGGAATTTCAGGCTGCTTCCCGGCAACCCAGGTCGGCACGGTCAACGTCGGGTACCTCATCGAGGGCAGCGTGCCTATCGCCATCAAGTACAACGACTTGGAGCTTCACAATATGGAGCCCGGCCCTGGTCAGCCCGCGCGGTTCAGCTTCCTGTTCTTCGGCACGGTGATCAACATCGACGCCGAGATCCGTCCCGGCGATCACGGGATCCGGACGGTGGCGGCGAACATCCCGCCGGATCCATTCGCGATCTGGGGAATCGACGTGAACTTCTGGGGTGTTCCCGCCGACCACAATGGTGGTGGCGCTCCCCGGGTGGCGTTCCTGACCAACC
>CAZARJ010000265.1:0-3076 GCA_964487515.1 uncultured Conexibacteraceae bacterium
CTCCAGCCGCCGCTCGATTTCTGCCACCACCGAATCCATGTCGAACTGCAGGCGACCGCAGGTCGGGCAGGCGATCAGGACCGGGCCGCGGTCGCGCATCCCGAGCGCCTTGAGGATCTCCCAGGCCACCTTGACCTCCTCCTCGGCGTGGAAGGTCGAGAGGCTGACCCGGATCGTGTCGCCGACCCCGTCGGCCAGCAGCGTCCCCAGGCCGACCGCCGATTTCAGCGCGCCCGACCATTTCGTCCCCGCCTCGGTGATCCCGAGGTGGAGCGGATACGGGATCTTCTCCGCGAGCCGGCGGTTCGCGGCGATCGTGTACGGCACGTTCGTCGACTTGATCGAGACCTTGAAGTTGGTGAAGTCGAGGCCCTCCATCAGCTCCACGAACTCGGCCGCGGCGGAGACGAGCGCCTCCACGGGCGCCTTGCGCTCGAGCTCGTGCAGGTGCTTGGGCAGCGATCCGGAGTTGACGCCGATCCGCATCGGCACGCCCTTGGCGTTCGCCAGCTCGGCGACCTCGGCGACCTTCTCACGGCCGCCGATGTTGCCCGGGTTGAGGCGGATGCAGTGCGCGCCGGCGTCGATCGCCTTCAGCGCCAGGGTGTGGTTGAAGTGGATGTCGGCGATCACCGGGATCGGCGACTCCTTGACGATCGTCTTCAGCGCCTCGACGTCCTTCTCGCGCGGCACCGCGCAGCGCACCAGGTCGGCGCCCGCATCGGCGACGGTGCGGATCTGCTCCATCGTCGCGTCGAGATTCGCGGTCTCGGTCTTGGTCATCGTCTGCACGGCAACCGGGGCCCCACCGCCGATCGGCACCCCACCGACGAAGATCTGTCGCTTCGAAGCCACGTCCAAAGGGTATCGCCCAGCCTCTCGGGCCCAACCCGAGCCCAACTGGCATGCACTTCGACCCGCATCCGGGCCCGATCCGGCCCAGTTAGCTTCATCCCCCGCTCCTTCAGGGCCTCCCATCCATCAGGGCATTTGAACCGGGGGAAGCGGACGCGAAGCGGAGCATCCTGGTGGCCTCGCCACCCCCTCCAGGACCTCCCATCCAGCCGACCCTTTGAACCGGGGGAAGCGGACGCGAAGCGGAGCATCCTGGTGGCCTCGCCACCCCCTCCAGGACCTCCCATCCAGCCGACCCTTTGAACCGGGGGAAGCGGACGCGAAGCGGAGCATCCCCCCGGATGTATCTATCGTTGGCGGCGAATGAGCGCTCCGACTGAGTACATCTTCACCATGCACGGGGTCTCGCGGACCCATCCGCCGGGGAAGAAGGTGCTCGAGGACATCTCGCTGAGCTTCTACCCGGGGGCCAAGATCGGCGTCCTCGGGTACAACGGGGCCGGCAAGTCGACGCTGCTGCGGATCATGGCCGGGGTCGACACGGAGTACCGCGGCGAGGCCCAGCTGCACCCGAACGCGACCGTCGGGATGCTGGAGCAGGAGCCGCAGCTCGATCCGGACAAGGACGTGCGCGGCAACGTCGAGGACGGGGTCGGCGAGCTGCGCGACATGCTGAACCGCTTCAACGAGCTGGCCGCCAACTACTCGGACGAGACCGCCGACGAGTTCGCCCGCCTGCAGGACCGGATCGACGCCGCCGACGCCTGGAACCTGGACACGATCCTGGAGACCGCGATGGACGCCCTGCGCCTGCCGCCCGGCGATGCCGACGTGAGCAGGCTCTCCGGCGGCGAGCGGCGCCGCGTCGCACTCTGCCGGCTGCTGCTCAGCGCCCCCGACCTGCTGCTGCTCGACGAGCCGACCAACCACCTCGACGCGGAGTCCGTCGCCTGGCTCGAGCAGCACCTCGAGGACTACAAGGGCACGATCGTCGCGGTCACCCACGATCGCTACTTCCTCGACAACGTGGCCGGCTGGATCCTCGAGCTCGACCGCGGCCACGGCATCCCCTTCAAGGGCAACTACTCGGCCTGGCTGGAGCAGAAGCAGGCGCGGCTGGCCCAGGAGGAGCGCGAGCAGAGCGCCCGCGCGAAGACCCTCGCCGCCGAGCTGGAGTGGGTGCGCGAGAACCCGAAGGGGCGGCGCAAGAAGTCCAAGGCCCGCCTCGCCCGCTACGAGGAGATGCTGGCCGAGGAGCAGAAGGTGAAGCTGGAGTCGGTCCAGATCCACATCCCGCCCGGCCCGCGCCTCGGCGATGTGGTGATCGAGGCCGAGGGCCTGCGCAAGGGCTTCGGCGAGCGGCTGCTGATCGAGGAGCTCGACTTCTCCCTCCCGCGCGCCGGGATCGTCGGCGTGATCGGCCCCAACGGAGCCGGCAAGACGACGCTGTTCCGGATGATCGTCGGCGAGGAGCAGCCGGACGCGGGGACGCTGCGGCTCGGCGAGAGCGTCAAGCTCGCCTACGTCGACCAGTCACGCGACGCGCTCGATGCCGAGAAGTCGGTCTGGGAGGAGATCTCGGGCGGCCAGGACGAGATCGACGTCGGCTCGCGGCGCATGAGCTCGCGCGCCTACACGAGCGGCTTCAACTTCAAGGGCTCCGACCAGCAGCGCAAGGTCGGCACGCTCTCCGGCGGCGAGCGCAACCGCGTCCACCTGGCCAAGCTCCTGCGCTCGGGCGGCAACCTGCTGCTCCTCGACGAGCCGACCAACGACCTCGACGTCGACACCCTGCGCGCCCTCGAGGAGGCGCTGCTCTCATTCGCCGGCTGCGCCGTGGTGATCTCCCACGATCGCTGGTTCCTGGACCGGGTCGCCACCCACGTGCTCGCCTTCGAGGGCGACTCGCAGGTGCGCTGGTTCGAGGGCAACTTCGAGGCCTACGAGGAGGACCGCCGCAAGCGCCTCGGCGCCGCGGCGGACCGCCCCCACCGGATCACCTACAAGAAGCTCGTCCGCGGCTGAAGTGAGATCGGGGGTCAGGGACGCTTGGCCTGCTGCGGCCGAGCGGTCGACCAAACACCCTCCAGCGGCAAGCTGGCAGCGATCTGTGCCCGCCCAGGGCCACTTCTGCTGTCACCTCGCCGGGATGGCCGGCGGGCGTCTCGTTACGCGTAGCGGCTGTGGAGCATCAGGTCGTTGCCGTCGGGGTCGGTGAAGA
>CAZARJ010000266.1:0-3074 GCA_964487515.1 uncultured Conexibacteraceae bacterium
CCCAGGGCGATGAGTGCGAGAACGCCGAGTTCCGCACCGGCCGCTCGGCGCAGCTGCCCGACTGCCGCGCCTACGAGCAGGTGACGCCGGTCTACAAGGGCGAGCAGGACGCACCGCTGGTGAGCCCGGACGGACAAATCTACGATCCGGCGGTTGCGAACGACGGAAGCCGCGCGGCCTACTTCTCGCAGGGGGCTTTCTCGGGCTCGCCATCGCCGAACACGACGTATGTCGCGACCCGCGGCGAGGCGAGTTGGTCGTCTGTAGGACTTCTACCGAGACAGTCCGTGATCACTGGAATCGTCTGCATCCAGGGTGCGATCGGTTACGCGGACGATATGTCCCGAGTGGTGATTGTTGATGGTGGCGGTCAAGGCTTCTTCGGTTGCGGCGACGACGACCCGCCACTCGTCCCCGGCCGGCCCGAGGGGGTGGCGAACCTGTTTACGTGGGACGCCGACTCGGGGCAGTACCAATTGGTGAGCGTCAACCCCATATCGGGCAATCCGGCTGAACCGAAACTCGTAGGAGGAACGCCTGACCTGAGCCACATCGTCTTCGAAGAGAGTGCGCTCCTTACCCCGGACGCGGGGAGTGGAAGGATGCTCTATGCGTGGTCCGACGGGGACGTTCGTCTCGTCAGCCAGGTGCCGACCGCGCCGGCGATTAGTTGCACCGGCGTCGCCTGCGTACCGGTGGCAAACGCGCGTCTCGGTAGCCCGCCGGATCAGGGATCAGTCGATCGCATCGCGCGCGCTGTGTCAGAAGACGGCTCGAGGATCGTGTTCCGCGCGAAGCCGTCGGGGGGCGTGGACAGCCTCTACCTGCGCGAGGGCAACACGACGACCCAGATCGATGCAGCGCAGGGTGGTTCCGGGCCTGATGGAGGCGGGAGATTCATGACCGCGAGTGTTGACGGCTCGAGCATCTTCTTCATCTCCGAGTCGAAGCTCACAGTTGATTCCACCGCAAGCGCCGGAAACCCCGACCTCTACCGGTATGACGTTGAGACCGGAGATCTCGTTGATCTGACAGTCGACGCGACGGACCCCAACGGCGCGGACGTGCAGGGGGTCGTGGGGGCGAGCGAGGATGGCTCGTACCTCTACTTCGTCGCCAACGGAGTCTTGGCGAGCAACACGAATTCGAATGGTGACAGCGCCTCGCAGGGGAACTGCGGGGGCACCGACCCAGCGTTTGCATGCAACCTTTATCTGCGGCACGGAGGCACTACGACATTTATCGCCACCCTTCAGAACGGTGATCGGACCGACTGGGGCATCAATACCCCAGCAGGACTCGTAGGCGCTGCATATTCAAGCCGGGTGACACCGGATGGCCAGCGCGTCGTGTTCAACTCGACCCGTAGCTTGACCGGCTATGACAACGCGCCGATGCCGGGAAGCGTCTGCGTCAATAGCGGCAACGAGCAAGCTCCCTGCAACCAGGTCTACATCTACGACGCGACCTCCCAGGAGCTCCAATGCGCATCCTGCAATCCCGGTGGTGAGAGACCGATCGGAGCCTCCCGGATCCCCGGATCCAAGACGACTGCAGTCTTCTTCGCCGGGCCACGGACAGGGAACTTCTCGCTGCCGCGCGCCCTGTCCGACGACGGCAGCCGGGTGTTCTTTAACTCGGACGATTCACTTGTCCCAGCGGACACGAACCACCGGCAAGATGCCTACGTCTGGGAGAACGGGCAGATCAGCCTGCTCTCGAGCGGCCGCCACGAAGATGACTCGAAGTTCTTCGACGCAAGCGCCGACGGCGACTCCGCCTTCTTCATCACCCGCGAACGACTGCTGCCCCAGGACAGCGACGACCTGCTCGACCTCTACGACGCCCGGGTCGGAGGCGGTCTGGCCTCGCAGAATCAGCCGCCACCGCCACCGCCCTGCACGGGCGACTCGTGCAGGGGCGATCAGAGCGCGCCGCCGGCCGAGGAGCCGAACGGCTCGGGTGAGTTCACCGGGCCCGGCAACCAGGCCACCGACGCCGCCCGCTGCGTGCGCAAGGGCGAGCGCGCCCAGCGGCTGGCGAGGAAGGTCAAGCGGGCCAAGCGCAAGGTGCGCCGCGCCGACGGCAAGCGGGCCAAGCGGCAGGCGCGGCGCAAGCTGCGGCAGAGCAAGCACCGCTACAGGCGGGCGCAGCGACGCAGCGTCCGCTGCGAGCGAGGTGCCCGGTGATCGGCGCCGGCCGGATGTCCCTGACGAATCGAATGGAGACCTCGATGACTGCCCACGCCCCGATCCCAGGACCCAACCGTGGCCGGCTGACGCGCCTTCTTCTCTGCGTGGCCGCCTGCCTGCTTCTCGCCGCGCTGGCTGCGCCGATGGCGCAGGCGGAGTTCGACATCGCGAGCTTCGACGGCGAGGTCCTGGACCAGAACGGCGACCCATTCACCATGGCGGGCGGCCATCCATTCACAGCCACGACCAGCTTCGAGTTCACGAAGGGAACCAACAACAGGATCGAGGAGAACGTCAAGGACATTCAGGTTGATCTCCCCGCCGGCCTCGTGGGTGATCCCCAGGCGACGCCGTCGTGCACGTTCGCGGACTTTTCCAACGACGAGTGTTCCCCGAGTGCCCAGGTCGGCACGCTGACGATCATTCGGGCTCCCAATGGCGCGACCGCCACGGTTCCGGTGTTCAACCTGGTTCCCCGTGATGGCCTGCCGGCGCAGTTCGGCGCCAACATCATCGGCGTCTACGCGATCATCAATGCGAGCGTCCGGACCGGAGACGACTATGGGCTCCGCACCACAGTCCGCGGGATCGCAACCGGAACGCCGATATACGGCGTCTCACTCACGTTTTGGGGCGTGCCCACGGACCCCAGCCACGATCCAATGCGAGCCTGCCCTGGCGGCGTGGCGCCGCCCTGGAACAACGGCCCCTCATGCGAGTCCGGTTTGCCGCCCAAGCCCCTGCTCACCCTCCCCACCGCCTGCCTGGGCCCGCAGACCACCCACCTGAAGGTCACGACTTGGCAGCAGCCCGACGTCGAAAAGACGGCCAGCTTCGTCTCCCACGACAACGAGACGCCGCCGAACCCGATCGGGGTCTCCG
>CAZARJ010000267.1:0-3068 GCA_964487515.1 uncultured Conexibacteraceae bacterium
CTCGGGATGTCGGACCACTCCTGGGTCCACATCCAGATCGTCGCCAACATCGCCCTGCGCATGCTGCGGCTCGCCGTGCGCGCGTCGATCGTGCCCGCGGTGGCCGGCGACCACGGGATGAGCGACCACGACGCCGAGGTCGTGGTCGCGGCCGGGGCGATGCTGCACGACGCCGGGATGTCGATCCACCGCACCGACCACGAGGGATTCAGCCTCTTCCTCGCCGAGCCGAAGCTGCGCGAGCTGCTGGAGGGGATCTACGAGGAGCCGGAGCGGACCGTGATCGTCTCCGAGGCCCTGCACTGCATCATCGGCCATCGCCGGCGCGGGCAGCCCTACACGCTCGAGGCCGGCGTGGTCCGCGTCGCGGACGCGCTCGACATGGCCCAGGGCCGCTCGCGGCTGCCGGTCGAGCGCGGCGAGATCGGCATCCACGCGATCTCGGCGGCGGCGATCGACGACGTGCGGATCGAGAAGGGGACCGACCGGCCGATCCGGGTCGAGATCCAGATGAACAACTCGGCCGGGATCTTCCAGGTCGACGACCTGCTGGCGACCAAGATCCGCGGCACCCCGCTGGAGGGCCACATCGAGGTGATCGCCACCGTCGAGGGCGAGACCGAGAAGCGCCTCATGCGCGAGTTCAGGATCTAGCCTCACGGCCCGGGAGGCCGCTGCTCGGCGTCGGCGGCATCCTCACGACCCCGACCGGTCGCATCGGAAACCGCCTCCTGATCAGCGACCTCCGGACCTCGTCAGGGGAGTCGGGGGGCTCGATGTCGAGCTTCTTCGCTCCCAGCGGTGTTATCCGACATCGAGCGTCCCGGCGCCGGCCGGGATCGGACCCGGGGCCGGCGAGCATCTCAGCGCCGGCCGGGATCGGACCCCGGGGCCGGCGAGCGTCTCGGCGCCGGCCGGGGTCAGACGCCGCTGCCGCCGCGGCCCTCGCCGGCGGCGAAGCGGCCGGCGCCGCGCATGCCCACGGCGAGCGACTCCCGGCCGACCTCGGCTTCGAAGCGCAGGCTCTCGGCCAGCGGCAGGGTCGAGCCCTCGATCGCCGAGCGCCGGTCCGAGCGCAGCGTCTCCTGGGGGAAGGAGGCGATCCGCTCGGCCAGCTCCAGCGCCCGCTCGAGATGCCGGCCGGGCTCGACGACCTCCGTCAGCAGCCCCCACGCGAGCGCCTCGTCGGGCTCGATGATCCGTCCCGTCAGGATCAGATCGAGGGCGCGGCCGAGGCCGACCACGCGCGGCAGGCGCAGGGTCCCGCCGTCGATCAGCGGCACGCCCCAGCGCCGCTCCGGATAGCCGAGCCGCGCGCCGCCTGCCGCGATCCGCAGGTCGCACCAGAGGGCGAGCTCCAGCCCGCCGGCCAGGCACCACCCCGAGATCGCGGCGATCGCGGGCTTCTCGGTGGTCAGCCGGGTGAAGCCCATCGGGCCCTCCGCCCGTGCCGCCATCGAGGCGGCCTCGGCATCCGGAGCCTCAGGGTCGATCTCGGCCAGCGCCTTGAGATCGGCCCCGGCGCAGAACGCCTCCTCGCCCCGTCCGGTGAGCACGAGCACCAGCGCGTCCTCGTCGGCCTCGAACTCGCGCAGCGCGGCCAGGAGCTCCGCCGCCGTCTCCGCGTCGACCGCGTTGCGCCGCTCGCGGCGCTCGATCGTCAGCAGCCCGGTCGTCCCGCGCCGCTCGTAGCTCGTCCGCTGCACGGGCGGATCGTACGCGGCCACCGGGGAGCTCGGCGCCGGCAACCTGCGGGCGGCGCGAAGAAGGCCGGGGCGGATCGGACGCGGCTACTGGGGAGATCGGCGTCGGGATACCGACGTAACCATCCCCAGTGGGGCGGCTTCTGGGTGCCTCCGACGGAGCGAGGTGCCCCGGGCTCGGTCAGGCCGCGCGGTCGACCGGCTCAGCGATGACTTCGGGCGGGGGAATGCGAGCCCCGAGCTTGCGAAGGCCGTTGACCAGCGCGTAGAAGCGATCGCGCTGAACCACTGCCTGGGAGGAGGGATCATCCGCGCGCTCGGCGATGATGTGGGAGTGGTAGTTGACGTACCAGGCTGCGGCTCCCATCAGCGCCTCGCGTTCCTCGTCGGTGAGCCCGGAGATCTCGGCGTCAGGGCGGTCGTTTGGGCTGCGGGGAAGCATCGGCCGCAAGCTAATCATCCCTGCGGACACAAGACACGCGCAGAACGTGCCAATTCCGCAAAAAGGGGCGAATGAAACACACAAAAGCAGTGCCGCCGGTCCTCCGGAGCCTCCGCGACGTCCTCGACGGGCACTCCGCCCAGTACCGTGACCTGGCTGGCGCCGCCGACTTCGGTGAGTACGTCAGCTCGAGACCGTCGCGCGAGGACGAGGAGATCCTCACCGAGCCGATCCTGACCCGGGTCCTCGAGCGGGTGCTCGGCTTCCCGGTCGACGGCTACTACCCCCAGTACGGGCGCAGCGGCTTGAAGCCGGACCTGACGCCGATGGACACGATCGCCCATCGCTTCGTGCTCGACGCGAAGAGCAGCCTCCAGGATCTGTCGAAGCACGAGGCTCAGATCCGCTCCTACATCGACCAGCGGCAGCTCGACTTCGGGATCCTCTTCAACCTGCGCGAGATTCGCACCTACCGCCGGGGTCAGAGCGGCCCGGACCAGAGCCTCTCGTTCTCGTTGGCTCCATTGTGGGAGGTCGCCGGCGGCCGGCAGATGATGATGGCGCCGCCGGAGCTGCGTCAGTTCCTGAATTTCGTCGAGCAGTTCCGCTACCGCGAGCTGACCTTCGAGGACCGCGTCGCAAGCGTCGCGTCCGAACAGCCTTGGGAGCAGCGCGACCCGAGTGGCGTCGTGAGGATCGACGTCGACTTCCTGGTCGAGCGGCTGCGGTCCCTCTCCCGGCTGCTCGCCAGCGATGCCGAGGCGAAGGAGGGAGACCTGCTCACGCAGCTGGAGCTAAACCCGGGAATGGAGCAGTCGCTGCTCGCGGAGCTAGCCGTGCTCGCACAGGACCTGGCACCGGGCACGACCGCCGACCTGCTGCCGGAGACCGTCACCGGCTACATGCATTCCGACGGCCTGGCC
>CAZARJ010000268.1:0-3053 GCA_964487515.1 uncultured Conexibacteraceae bacterium
GCAGCTCAGCCTCGCGGCCCGCGATCGACTCGGTCCGCGCGCCGAGCCGCTCGTGGGCGGCGCGCAGGGCGGTCAGCTCGCCCCAGACCGCGCTCCGCTCCCGGTCGCGCTCGGCGAGCCGCTCCTCGACCCCGGAGCGCCGCTCGCGCGCCTCCCCGAGCGCCGCCTCCAGCTTGTCACGGGCGGCCTTCGCCTCGCCCAGCTCGCGCTCGGCCAGGCGCAGCTCGCCGCCATCCCCGCTGAGCCGGTCGCCGGTCAGGCGCAGGCGCAGCTCCAGCGAATGGCGCTCCAGCCGCGCGGGCGTATCGGCCGGGTTCGCCGGCGGGCGCAGCGGTCGCTGGGGGGCGCGCGCCTCGCGCTCTCCGTCGCGCGCCCGATCGAGGTTCGCGCGCGTGCGCTCAAGCTTGAGCTGCGCCCGGCGGCGGCGCTTGCGGTGCTTGCCGAGCCCGGCCGCCTCCTCGATCAGCAGGCGCCGGTCGCGGGGCTTGGAGAGCACGATCTCCTCGACCTTCCCCTGGCCGATCACGGAGTGCATCTCGCGGCCCAGGTTGGCGTCGGAGAGCGCTTCGCTGACGTCTGCGAGGCGGCAGCGCGCCCCGTTCAGGCGGTAGCCGCCGTCCCCGGAGCGGTCCAGGCGCCGGGTGATCGCGATCTCCGAGAACTCCGAGGCCGCCGCCCCGTCGCCGTTGTCGATCACCACCTCGACCTCGGCCGCGTCGCGGGCCCCGCGCTCGCGCCCGCCGGCGAAGATCACGTCCTGCATCGACTGGCCCCGCACCGCCGAGGGACTCTGCTCGCCGAGCGCCCAGAGCACGCCGTCGGTGATGTTCGACTTGCCGCAGCCGTTCGGCCCGACGATCACGCTCACGCCGGGCGAGAACTCGAGCTTCGTGCGCTCGGGGAACGACTTGAACCCCTTCAGGGTTATCGACTTGAGATGCATCGGCCTCGCAGTCTGACTCCTCGCCCGGCCGGGATCGCGACCGGGCCCGGGTAGCGTCGTGGCCGGGCCGGACGGAGCGGCCGCTCAGCCGTCCCCCTCGCGGTCGAGCGCCTGCGCGGCGGCCGCCTGCTCGGCCGCCTTCTTGCTCGAGCCGCTGCCGGCGCCGAGCCGGCGCCCGTCGACGAGCGCCTCGACCTCGAACCGGCGCGCGTGCGGCGGGCCGTCCTCTTCGACGACGCGGTAGCTGACCCGCTGCCCGCGGCGGGCGAGGCGCTCCTGCAGCGCCGACTTGAAGTCGAGCAGCGTCCCCGACGCGAGCTCGATCTGGGAGCCGAACGCGCTCAGGATCGCCGCCCCGGTGGGCTCGAGGCCGTGCTGCAGGTAGCAGGCGCCGATCAGCGACTCGACGATCGAGGCCATCGCGCGCTCGCTGGCGACCAGCTCGGTGGTCGAGATGCCGTTCGGGGACTCGTCGGGGTGGATCTCCTCGAGCATCGCCGGGACCCCGAGCTCGACCGCGATCTCGGCGCAGGCGCGGCCGCTCACCGCCTGCCCGTGGATCTTCGTCAGCCGGCCGATGTCGGAGCGCGCGAAGCGCGTGTAGAGCTCCTCGGCGACGACCAGCCCGAGCACGCTGTCGCCGAGGAACGCGAGCCGGCCCCAGGCGCTCGCGCGGCGGTCGGTCCAGGAGCTGTGCGTGAGCGCGTTGCGGCGCGCCGCCGGGTCGAGCTCGCCGATCAGCGCGAGCAGCGGTTCCACCGACCCACCGGCTCCGCCGGCCTCACCGCGATCCCTCTCCGACGCGGTCTCCACGGCGCTCAGCCATCCGGGAGCCGTTCGACCACGAAGTCGACGGCCGCGCCCACGGTCTCGATCTGCGCCGCCTCCTCCTCGCTCATCGCGATGCCGTAGGTGTCCTCGAGCTCCATCACGAGCTCGTAGAGGTCCAGGGAATCGGCGTCGAGGTCGCGGCGGAAGTCGGTCTCTTCGCTGATCGCGCCGGGATCGAGGTCGAGCTCCGCCGCGAGGTGCTCCCGCACCTTGGCCAGGATCTCCGCCCGATCGGTGCCTTGCGAGGGCGCGCTCATCCCCCCTTGTCTATCACCCCGTGGGACCCGCGGGCGCCGCTCCGGCCCACCCCGGAGCGCTCGATCAGCGCCTCGGTGCGCTCGATCGCCCGCTCGGAGACGGCCCGCGCGGCGAGCCTGATCTGGTTCGCGATCCCGTCGGCGCCGGCGGTCCCGTGGCCGACGACCGCCACCCCGCGCAGCCCGAGCATGATCGCCCCGCCGGTCCGGTCGGGGTCCAGGCGCGCGCGCATCGCGGTCAGCGCCGGGCGCGCGAGCAGCCCGCCCGCCATCGCCCGCGGGCCCGAGCGCAGCGCCGCTCCGACCGCGGCCCCGAAGGCCGACGCGGTCCCCTCGACCGCCTTCAGGACGACGTTGCCGGTGAAGCCGTCGGTGACCACGACGTCGGCCGCCGGGTCGAGCAGGTCCCGGCCCTCGACGTTGCCGACGAAGGCGATCGAGCCGAGCGCCGCCAGCCGCTCGTGGGCCTCGACCACGGTGGCGCTGCCCTTGCCCGGCTCCTCGCCGACCGACAGCAGCGCCACGCGCGGGGACTCCAGGCCGAGCACGGCGGTCGCGAACGCCGCGCCCAGGTGCGCGAACTGGACCAGGTCGCCGGCGCGGGCGTCGGCGTTGGCGCCCGCGTCGAGGAAGAGCACCGGCCGCTCCGCCGCCGGGGTCGGCACGCGCACCGCGAGCGCCGGGCGCCGGACCGAGCGGATCCGCTTGAGGGCGAACAGCGCCGCCGCCATCGTGGCCCCCGTCGAGCCGGGGCTGGCGAGCGCCCCGGCGCGCCCCTCGGCGACGTCCGCCGCCGCGCGCACGATCGAGGCCCCGGGGCGGGAGCGGACGGCGCGGACCGGCTCCTCGTCGTTGCCGATCCGCTCCTCGCAGGCGACCACCTCGACCCCGTCCACGTCGCGCAGGGGCTCCAGCTCGGCGGGCCGGCCGAAGGCGCGCACGCGGATCCCGCCGGCCGCCGCGGCGCGGATGCCGTCCACGACCAGGGCGGGCTCGCGCTCGGTGCCGAGCGCGTCGAAGGC
>CAZARJ010000269.1:0-3047 GCA_964487515.1 uncultured Conexibacteraceae bacterium
TCAAGCCCGAGGTCGAGAAGCTGATCACGCTCGCCAAGCGCGGCGACCTGCACGCCCGGCGCCTGCTCCTCGCCCGGCTCGGGCAGGACAAGTTCACGGTCCACAAGCTGGTCGAGGAGATCGCCCCCCGCTACGAGCAGCGCCCCGGCGGCTACACCCGGATCGTCAAGCTCGGCCCCCGCCGCAGCGATTCCACCGAAATGGTCTTCCTAGAGCTGGTCTGACGGCCCGGGGCACTCGCCTACCGAGGCGCTGGCTTGGCGTCTGAACTGCCTCGCCAGGCCACGAACCCGATTAATTGATCACATAGCCCACAAGATGTCGGACTCGTGGAGGGCACCATCAGCCGGCAGCGATCCGTGCCCGCCCAGGGCAACTATCGCTGCCACCTCCCGATCGGGAGGGGATCCGGTACCGGCCCGACCCCGACCTTGCACTTCTCCGTCCATCGCACGCCTTTCTGCAAGCTCGGCGAACACCCGGCCTCGGCGCGCCACCGACCTTGCACTTCCCCGCCGATAGCACGCGTTTCTGCAAGTTCACCGGCGACGAAGAGGCTCGGGGCAATGCGAAGGAGCCAAGGATGGATTCCCCTCCCTCCCCTCATTGCCAAGACAACCCTCCGCCGGCCACTCTTTCCCTCGGTAGGCGAGCGGACATCCCGCCAAACACCCACCTTTCCCTCGTCAGGCGAGCGGACATCCCGTCAAGTACCCATCCAGCCCCTTCCCCCGGCAGGCGAGCCAAACGCCGGCTCGACAACCATCCCACCCACCCTCGGTGACGAGTGGCTTCCGCGCCAACCGCCCCGGGCCGGCGGTTCGTCAGTCGTCGTAGCTGACCGAGAGAAGGTAGAGGCCGTGCGCGGGGGCGGTGTCGCCGGCCTCGGGGCGGGGCGCGCCGGACAGCAGGCGCTCGAAGTCCGCCGGCTCGCGGCGGCCTGAGCCGACCTCGAGCATCGTCCCGACCAGGGCGCGGACCATCGAGCGCATGAAGGCGTCGGCCTCGATCTCGAACTCGGCGATGCGCTCGCCGGTGCGCCGCCAAACGGCATCGAGGATGACCCGCTCGAAGCGCACGTGGTAGGTGTCGGTGGGGGTGAAGGCGGTGAAGTCGTGCGTGCCCGCGAGCAGCTCGGCGCAGCGACCGAGCAGGTCGTGGTCGAGCGCCCACGGGTGGCTCAGCGCGCGCCCGTGCTCGAACGGCGAGGGCGGTCGCCCGGTGTCCACCCGGTAGCGATACCGCCGCGACTTTGCGTCCCGTCGCGCGTCGAAGCCGTCCGCGACGGGGCGCAGCCCGAGCACGGCCACATCGGGCCCGGTGAGCGCGTTCAGGGCCCGCTCCGGCGCCTCCGGCAGTCCCGCATCCGTCCGGAAGCTCGCGACCTGCCCGAGCGCGTGCACGCCGGCATCCGTGCGTCCCGCGACGGTCAGCGGAACCGGCTCGCCGGCGATCCGCTCCAGCGCTCCCTCGAGCTCCCCCTGGACCGTCCGCAGCCCGGGCTGCGCCGCCCAGCCGTGAAAGCGGGCACCGTCATATGCCACGTCAGCCCGCCAGGTCGTCACGCCCCGAGCCTATTTGCTCGAGCGGGTGCAGAGGGGGGCGGAGGTTGGGTTGTCGGGCTCCTAGAATCGACGCTATGCGCGTTCTGCTCACAAACGACGATGGGATCGCCGCGACCGGGTTGCAGGAGCTGCGCCGGGCGCTGCTGGGGATCGACGGGATCGAGCTTTCGGTCATCGCCCCGGACTCCAACCGCAGCGCCACGGCTCGCTCGATCACGACCCGCTCACCGCTCTGGGTCGAGGAGGTCAGCTTCGAGGACGGCACGCACGGCTTCGCGACGGAGGGCACGCCCGTCGACTGCGTGCGGTTCGCGAATCTGGGGCTGATCGGCGAGCGGCCGGACCTGATCGTCTCCGGGATCAATCACGGCTCCAACCTCGGCGACGACGTCACCTACTCGGGGACCGTCGCTGCGGCGCTGGAGGGGATCGTGCTCGGCATCCCCGCCATCGCCGTCTCCCAGCAGGCCGCACCCAAGGATGATGGCGACGGCGAGGGTGGCTGGGACGGCCGGTTCGACTTCTCTGTCTCGGCGCCATTGACGGCCGCGATGGCCGCGGCCCTGGCGGAGGAGGGACTGCCGCAGGGGACGCTGATGAACGTCAACTGCCCGGCGGTGAGCCCCGCCGGGATCGAGGTCACGCGGCTCGGCAAGCGGCTCTACGACGACCGGCTCCGGCACGTCGAGTCCGACGGCAACGGCCGCCGTCGCTATCGCATCTACGGCTACGAGCCGAGCTTCGAGGACGAGGAGGGCACCGACTTGGCGGCGATCGCGGCCGCCCGGGTGGCGGTCACCCCGCTGCACTTCGACCTCACCGACCACGGTCGCATGGACGGGGTGCGGGCGCTGCGGCTCGAGCGCGCCCTGGAGCGGGTGCTGGCGTCGGTCGGCTCGTGAGCGAACGGCCGCCAGCCGCGGCGGCGCGGCGGGTCGCGGAGCTCCGCGAGGAGATCGCCGAGCATGACCACGCCTACTACGTCCTCGACGACCCCCGCGTCGGCGACGACGTATACGACGCGCTGCTCGACGAGCTACGGGCGCTCGAGGCCGAGCATCCCGAGCTGCTCACGCCCGACTCACCCACCCAGCGGGTCGGCGGCAAGCCCGTGGAGGGCTTCGAGCAGTACGAGCACCGGGAGCCGATGCTCTCGCTCGCCAACGCGCGCAGCGCCTCCGAGCTCGAGGCCTGGGAGGCGCGGATCCGCAACTTGCTCAAGCGCTTCGACATCGAGGCCGGCGAGATCGCCTACGTGAGCGAGCCGAAGATCGACGGGCTGGCGATCTCGCTCACCTACGAGAGCGGCGTCTTCGTGCGCGGGACGACGCGCGGCAACGGGCGCATCGGCGAGGACGTGACCCACAACCTGCGCACGATCCGCTCGATCCCGCTGCGGATCCCGAATCCGCCCGAGGTGATCGAGGTGCGCGGTGAGGTCTACTTCCCGCGCTCCGGCTTCGAGCGCCTCAACGCCGAGCG
>CAZARJ010000270.1:0-3047 GCA_964487515.1 uncultured Conexibacteraceae bacterium
GGCAGCCATGCCGTGCGGTGAAAAGTATGATGGCGGCCGCGTGCGTCGCCTATGCATACCGATCGCGGCCGTTCTCTCGGCCATCCTGCTCGCCGCCTGCGGCACCAACGACATCTCGGTGTCCGGCGATGACCCGACCCTGCGCGAGGGCGCCGAGCTGTTCGCGACCCACTGCGCCGGCTGTCACACGCTGACCCCGGCCGGCACCCAGGGCTCCGGCAACCGCGCTCTGCGCGTGCAGGGGCCGAACCTTGACCAGCGCACCGAGACCCACGACGAGGTCCTCTTCGCGATCCACAACGGCGGCGCGTCCGGCGCGATCATGCCGCAGAACATCGTCACCGGCGAGGAGGCCGACAAGGTGGCCGCCTTCGTCGCCCGCTACGCCGGGACCGAGGTGAAGGACACGCCGCGCCCGAGCGCCGAGCCTGACGGCGGCGGCGCCGGGGACGCGACGCAGGGCGGCTCCGCCGGCTCGGGGTCGCAGAGCGACGACGGCTAGCTTCCCCTGCTCGACCTGAGGAGCATCCGCGACGATCCGGGGCCGGCGCGGGCAGCGCTGGCGCGGATCGGGATGGCCGATGACCTCGACCGCGTGCTCGAGCTCGACGGCCGCCGGCGCGAGCTCCTGCCTCAGGTCGAGGGGCTGCGCGCCGAGCGCAACGAGGCCTCGGACGCGATCGGCGCGGCGAAGCGCAGCGGCGACGACGCGGCGGCGGAGATCGCGCGCATGCGCGAGCTGGGGGGGAAGCTCAAGGAGCTGGAGGCCGAGCTGGAGTCGGTGGAGGCCGATCGCGAGCGGCTCGCCGCCACGCTCCCCAACCTGCCCGACCCGGCGGCGCCCGACGGCGACAGCGACGCGGACGCGGTAGTCCTGCGCGAGGTCGGCGAGCGCCCGTCCTTCGACTTCGAGATCCGCGATCACCTGGAGCTGGGCCGTGCCCTGGGGCTGATCGAGACGGAGAAGGCCGCCGCCGCCTCGGGCTCCCGCTTCGCCTACCTGCTCGGCGACCTGGTGCTGGTCGAGCTGGCCCTGATCCGCTTCGCGGTCGAGCTGGTCGGGGAGGAGGGCTTCATCCCGGTCGTGCCGCCGGTGCTCGTCCGCGAGGGGCCGCTGTTCGGGACCGGCTTCTTCCCCGGCGAGCGGGAGATGATCTACGAGGTCGAGCGCGACGAGCTCTTCCTGGCCGGGACCTCGGAGGTCCCCCTCGCGGCCCTGCACGCCGACGAGATCATCGACGCCGAGCGCCTGCCGCTGCGCTACGCGGGCATCTCCACCTGCTTCCGGCGCGAGGCCGGCGCCGCGGGGAAGGACACGCGCGGGATCTTCCGCGTGCACCAGTTCGACAAGGTGGAGATGTTCTCGTTCGTCGATCCGGCGGCGGCGCCGGCCGAGCACGAGCGCCTGCTGGCCATCCAGGAGCGGATCCTGACGGCGCTCGGGATCCCCTATCGCGTAGTCGACATCCCGGTCGGCGACCTCGGCGCCCCGGCGGCCCGCAAGTTCGACTGCGAGGGCTGGATCCCGAGCCAGGAGCGCTACCGCGAGCTCACCTCGACCTCGAACACGACCGACTACCAGGCCCGCCGCCTCGGCTGTCGCTTCCGCCCCGGCTCCGGCGGCTCCCCCGAGCCCGTCTACACCCTGAACGGGACCGCCGCGGCGATCGGCCGCACCCTGATCGCCCTGCTGGAGAACCACCAGCGCGCCGATGGCACGGTCCGCCTGCCGGCCGTCCTGCGCGACCGCGGCGCCCCCGCCCAGCTGGGCTGAAAGCCGGCGGAGGTGGCAGCGATCTGGGCCCGCCCAGGGCCACTTTTGCTGACAGCTCGCCCGTTCAGCGCTCGGCCACGAAAAGCGCCTGGGCGGCCCGGCCGATCGGGCCACGCTCGTCGAGCATCAGGGTGTCGGTGAGACCGGCGCCGTCGGGCTCGGGCGTGGTCAGCGAGTCGATGCAGACCCACTCGCCGGCGGGCATCCGGAACAGGTGCACCGAGAGCTCGACGTTGATGAAGACGTAGCGCTCGAAGTCCAGAGCGGAGCTGATCCCGTTGCCGGTGTCGGCGACGATCAGCGCCCGCTGCAGTGGCGTCGGCTCCTCGCCGGCGAGGAGCGGGTGCCGCATCCGCAGCCAGGCGGTGGCGGGGCCGATCTCGAGGAAGGAGCCGAGGTCGAAGCGGGCCTCCATCGCCGAGTGGTAGCCGACCGCGTGCCCGGTGGGGAAGAAGGCGTCGTGCTCGGGCAGCTCCGCGGGCGGCCGGGGAGGACCGGCGGCACCGCTCGGTCGCGGGACGACGTGCGCCGGCGCGCCTTCGGAGAGGCTGGAGACGCCGCCGGGCAGCGCCACGGACCGGCGCAGCAGGCGCCAGGCGCGGGCGCGGACGACCGCCTCCCCGCCCGGCTCGCGCAGCGTCGCCTCGACGAGGTCGACCCGCCGGCCGCCGCGGATCACCTCCGTCTCGATCGCCAGCGCCGCGATCGGCACCGGGGCCAGGATCTCGAAGGTGACGCGGCCGACGTGGCGGTCCTCCGGCCCGGCGCCGATCCCGGGGCAGCGCTCGATCGCGCGGCCGAGCAGCGCCGCGGGCGGGCCGGCATGCTGGCTGCCCGCGTCCCAGGGCCCGCGGGTCAGCTCGGTCGCCTCGAACTCCGAGTCCCCGGCGGCGCGGTAGAAGGCCGCTTCCGGCGATGCTGTAGGCGGCTGCGCGGCGGGGCGGCTCACGGCCGGGAGTATCCTCGAACCACGGGGAGCAACGCGGAACGGAGGCACAATGGAGAAGGTCATCAAGAGCGACGAGGAGTGGCGCGAGCAGCTCACGCCGGAGCAGTACGAGGTGACCCGCAAGGCCGCCACCGAGCGGCCCTTCAGCGGCGAGTACGTGCACACCGACGAGGACGGCACCTACCGCTGCGTCGCCTGCGGCAACGAGCTCTTCAGCTCGGACACCAAGTTCGACTCCGGCAGCGGCTGGCCGAGCTTCTACGAGCCCGCCGACTCCGATGCGGTGGAGCTACGCACCGACACCAGCCACGGGATGCGCCGGGT
>CAZARJ010000271.1:0-3035 GCA_964487515.1 uncultured Conexibacteraceae bacterium
TCGCGATGGTGTTCGCGATCTCGATGGACTACACGGTCTTCCTGCTCTCCTCGGCCCGCGAGCACTGGGATCGCACCGGGGACGCTCGTGAGGCGATGATCGGCGGCGTGGCGCACTCGGGGCGGGTCGTGTTCGCCGCCGCCGCGGTGATGGTCGCCGTCTTCTTCACCTTCGCGCTCAGCGGTCCGTTGCCGCCGAAGGAGATGGGCGTGATCCTCGGGATCGCGGTGTTCCTCGACGCCCTGCTCGTCCGCCTGATCCTCGTGCCCGTGCTGTTGCGGCTGATGGGGCGCTGGGCCTGGTGGATACCCGAGCCCCTCGACCGGTTGCTCCCGGACGTCCGTTTCGGCCACGGCGGCGGGGGAATCCGGCACCACCCTGCCCAGCGGGCCTGAGTGCGCTAGCGGGACGGACTCCCCGGGTCCGCCGGTCGCCGCTCAGCCGATCTCGTCGGCGGCCGCGAGCCGGGCCTGGATCTGCTCGGGCGAGCCCGGCCCGAGCGCGTCCGGCGGGCGGCGCCGGGCCCGCGCGTGGAGGCTGCCGAGCAGCGTCATGAGCAGCGCCGCCGCGCCCGCGAAGCCGATCTCCACCGCGCGCACCGGGTCGATCGGCGCGAGCAGGTTGAAGGCCAGGAAGGCGGCCGCGCAGAGGACCCAGGCCCCGGCCGCGGCGCTCGCCTGCCCCTGGGCGAGCGCGGCCTGCGTCAGCGAGGCGGCGATCAGATACATCCCCATGCCGGCGGCGACGATCGTCAGATCGAGCCGGACGTAGGTGAAGCTGTCGCCGAACGCCAGCTCCATCGCCTGCGGGCCGACCGCCGCGACCGCGGCGGTGGCGAGCAGGGCGAGGGCGGCGATCAGCTTGACCGTGCCCGCGAGCGCGGCCTCGAAGGCCTCCCGCCCCTCGGCGCCGCCGCCCGCCTGCAGGCGCGAGAGGTGGGGCAGGAGGCTGGCGGCGACGGCCTGGAAGAGGACCAGCGGCGCGCGGACGATCATCATCACGTTGAAGATCAGCCCCGCCGCGATGGCGCCCTCGGCCGCCCGCACGATCAGGGCCCCGGAGGTGACCAGGATCTGCTCGCTGAGCATCATCAGCAGCACCGCGCCGGCGAAGGCCGAGCCCCTGCCGATCGTCAGCCCGCCGCCGGGGGGCGAAGCCGGGGCGCGCTCGCGCTCGCCGGAGGCGCCCCGCACCGCGGCCGGCAGGGCGAGGAGGCCGACGAAGGGCGCGAGGGCGATACCGATCGCGACCGTCGCGCTCCCGCCGGCGATCCCGATCGCCACGGCGAGGACGAAGGCGAGCCGCAGCAGCGCCTCGGCCAGCAGCACCGCGGCGTAGAGGCGGAAGCGCCGGCGTCCGGCCAGGCAGCCGCGGATCCAGAAGGCGAGCCCGAAGCCGGCGAGCGTCGCCGGCAGGGCCCAGAACAGGCCCGGGTCGCTGCTGAACAGCTGCTCCTGGACGGGCGCCCGGAGCAGGATCAGCGCGACGACCGCGGCGGCGACCAGGGCGAGCTGGATCAGCGCCGCGGCGCGCAGGGCCCCCACCGACTCGGAATCGCCTCCCTCGGCCGCGGCGAGCGAGCGCGCGAGCAGCTGCTCGACCGGGCGGTAGAGGGTGGAGCCGAGCAGAAAGGCGGCCGACCAGAGCACCACGATCTCCCCGTAGGCGACGCCGGGCAGCGCCCGCGAGGCGACCGCGAAGAAGATGTAGGTGAGCGCCCCGGCGAGCCCGAGGACGACCGTCAGCCCGGCGGCTGAGCGCCCGTAGCGCAGGTTCTCGTCCGCAGCCGGCAGCTCCCTCACCGGGGAGCAAGGTAGTGCGTCACGGCCTGTGAAGCCGCCTAGACTCCCCGCCTTGACCGCTCGGGACGACGAGGAGGAGATCGGCGGCTCCGGGGGCGGGCGGCGGGCGCCGTTCGGCGTCAGCGTCCCACTCGCGTTCGCGCTCGCCGTGGGCCCGTTCCTGTTCCTCGCCCCGCTGGCGCTGCTGCTCATCCCTTCCGTGAAGCTGCCGCCGTTCGGCGAGCAGAACCAGGATGCCGAGACGCTTCTCTTCCTGCTCTCCTTCGCGGTCCTGCTGCCCGCGGCCACCATCCTCGCGCCGCGCGCGGCCGATCGGATCGAGCGCGGCCCGAACCGGGCGGCGCTGCCCGCGCTGGCCGCCGCCCTGTGCGGGTCGCTGATCGGCGTCGTCCTCCTTGCGCGGGCCCTCGACCTGCTCGGCCTCGGCTTCGGCGGCGGCGCGTTGATGGCGCTCGGGGCCGCCTGGACCGGGGCCGCTCTGCTCGCCCTGCGGGCGGCGGCGTCGCGCCGGCGATCCGCGCTCGCCCGGATCGAGCGGGGCGCCTCCCGGATCTGGGCGGTTACCGGGATCGCGGCGGGCGTCGCCGCGCTCGCGTTCACCGACGTCAGCTCGATCGCGGTCCTGCCGCTCGTGGCCGGCGTCGCGGTCGGCGCCGCCGCGATCGCGCTGTGGCGCCGCGGCGCGCGCCCGGCGGGCCGCCGGGGCCCATGGATCGACGCCGCCGCGATCGCGCTGATCCTGCTCGCGGTCCCGAACCTGGTCATCTTCCACGTCGGCGACCCGGGCGCCGGGTTCGAGACGCGGATCATCCAGTTCCACCAGAACTTCTTCCTCGGGCCGGCGAACCACGTGCTCGGCGGCAACGCGATGCTCGTCGACACGCTCTCCCAGTACGGGGTCGGCTCGATCTACCTGATCGCCGGCTGGCTCGGGCTCGTCCCCCGCAGCAACGGGATGCTCGGCCTGCTCGACGGCCTGTTGCAGGGGCTCGTCTTCGCTTCCGGCTACGTGATCCTGCGGCTCGCGGGGGTCGGCCGGCTGCTTTCCTGCGCGGCGCTCGCGGTCGCGGTGATCGCGCTCGTCTACGGGCTCCATTACCCGCTCGGGGCGCTGCTTCAGCACGGCGCGATCCGCTTCGGCCTGCCGGTCGTCGTGGTCCTGGCCGCGGTCGCCGAGGCCCGCTGGCCTTCGCGGGCGGTCCCGGCCCGGGGCCTGGCGCTGCTGGCGCTCGG
>CAZARJ010000272.1:0-3034 GCA_964487515.1 uncultured Conexibacteraceae bacterium
TCGCTGACCAGCGTGACCGCCTCGGGGAAGATGAGCCGCATCGCGTCCCGGATCTGAGTGGCCTGCTCGGCCGATGTGCCCTGGGTGTCGATCTGCTCCAGCGCGGTGACGGTCATCGAAACGGCGAGCTGGATCGCGTTGTCGGCCCAGGCGACGCGCTGCGCGCCCTGCATCGACTCGGCCAGCTCCGAGAGCTGATCGCGGATCTCGTCCGGGTCGAACATGCCGAAGCCGCCTTCCATACAGGCCAGGATACGCCTTCCCCGGGCCCGGCAGGACACCCCGCGCCGGCCGCCCGGCCGCGGCGGTCAGACCTCCGGGGTGGAGCGCCCGGCGGGCCGCAGCTCAGCCTCGAGGATGCCGCCGCGGCCAAGCGCCGCAGCGGCGGCTTCGAGCGGCACGGCGAGGATCGTCGCCGGGACCAGGATCAGCGCGCTGACCACCCAGTCGAGCGCGTAGGTGAAGTGCTGCCAGGGGCCGCGGCGGGGTGGGAAGCGGCCGCTGGTCGCGTTGCGGAGGAAGTTGTCGCGCAGGGTGAAGGCGTTGATCAGCGTCTGGATCATGAGCCGCACGGACGCCCCGCCGAACGGGGTGCGCTGCCCGGCGATCGCCAGCCCGCGCCGGGCGAGCAGCAGCTCCAGCGCCCGCGGCGTCAGGTGCAGGCGATGCTGCTCCGGCTCCAGGCCCGCCCACTGGGCGCCGCCGATCCCGCCCTGCACGCTCCTCAGGTTCCGCACCGTCACCGCGCCCGGCGCCCCCGCCGGGGACTCACCGCCGGCGCCTTCGAGCAGCGGCCCGAGCTCGGCATCGACGTCGGGCGCGACGAGGCCCCGGGTGACGGCCAGCCCGCACTCCTCGCAGCGGTCGAGGACGATGCGCCGGGAGCGGTCGATCGGATCGTGAGCGGCGACCCAGCCATAGAGGGGCGCCTCGCAGGCCGGGCAGGCGTAGGAGGGCTCCGGGAGGTCGTCCTCGGGACTCGCGGGGATCTCGTCGCCGGCGGCCATGCTCGCTGCATCGTATGGTGCGCTCCGATGGCTGCGCTGACCCCCGACCAGCTCGCCCTGCGGAAGCGGATCGAGGGTCTGATCGCGGCCGCCTCGCCGGCGCTCGACCTGCTGCTCGGCGTCGGCGACCTGATCTCGCGGATCGCCGAGCCCGTCGACCACGAGCACTATCCGGTCCGCGCCGGGGAGCGCGTTCCCCTGCCCGGGGAGCCGGGCTGGGACCGCGATCAGCTCGAGTAGCTCTTGCGCCGGAAGACGTCGTCGACCAGCGAGGCGACGCGGTCCAGGAACAGGATCCCGTCCAGATGGTCGATCTCGTGCTGGATGCAGCGCGCCTCGAAGCCCGTGCTCTCGACCCGGCCGCCCGCATGCTCGACGACGATCGAGGTCGCGCGGCGCACGTTCGCGGTCAGGGCGGGGATCGACAGGCAACCCTCGCGGCCGACGTGCGAGCCCTCGGCGCTGACGATCCGCGGGTTGGCGAGCACCAGGCGCCCGTTCGACTCCTTCGCCTTCGGGTGTCCGCTCACGTCGACGACCACGACCCGGACCAGCTCGTCGATCTGTGGCGCCGCCAGCCCGACGCAGTGCCCGATCTCGTCCATCGTCGCCACCAGGTCGGCGCCGACGCGCTCGATCTCGTCCGGCTGCGCGGGGCTCGCCACCTGCTTGAGGCGGCGATCCGGGTAGAGCAGGACCTCGCGGGGCGGCATCGCGCGCGGGCCGCGGCTCAGAGGGGCTCGGCGTCGAGGGGCCGGAGCTCGACCTCGACCCGGGCCTCGTCGGCGACCTGCCGCAGGCCGCGCTCCAGCTCCTCGGCCGGGGTTGGCCCGAGCTCGACCTCGAGCATGAGCACGTAGAGCGGCTCCGCCTCGCTGCCCCCGAGCTGGGTCTGCAGGTCGGTGATGTTGACGCCCGCGCGGGCGATCTCCGCCGTGATCGCGTGCACGATCCCCGGGTGGTCGCTGCCGTAGACGGTGATCACGTGGTCGGCGCCCGAGGGTCCGATCACCTCGGCGCTCACCCGGCTCACGGTGAGCGCCTCGAGCTCGAGCTCCTCGCGCGCGCCGGCGAGCGCCTCCTCGATCCGCTCGCGCCCGCAGCCCTCGGGCACGGCGACCAGGAGCATGACGGCGAAGTGGCCGCCGAGGTTGGCCATGCGGGAGTCCTCGACGTTGCCGTCGACGGCGAGCAGGCCGGCGGTGATCCCGGCGACGATCCCCGGTCGATCGCGTCCGACGGCGCTGACTGCGAAGTGGGCCATGGGCCTAAGATACGCGGCCGAGCGCCGCGGAACCGACCGCGCGCATCCGACGCGAGGCACGAACCGTGACGTTGAGCCAGGGAGAGATCGAGGAGGAGCGCCGCCGGAACCGGATCGCCGGCATCGCCGGCCTGGCCGGGGTGGTGCTCTTCGTCGGCGCCGGGATGGTCGGCGGGGAGTTCAACGGCGCCGGGACCGCCGAGCAGCTCCGCCTCGCCGAGGAGGGCGAGACGGACCTGCTGCTGCAGTCGGTCCTGCAGATGCTCGCCGTGATCCTCTTCGTCCCCGCGCTGATCGCCCTCTTCAACTCGATCAAGGGCCGCTCGAGCACCGTGCGCACGGGCCTGATCGGCCTCGTGGTCGCCAGCCCGATCCTGCTCGCCGGCTCCTTCCTGCTCGTCTCGTTCGCCTACGAGGCCGCCGCCGACGCCCTCTACACGCCGCCGATCGACCCGAGCACGATTCCGCCCGGTCCCTTCGGCGAGGTGGGCGGGACGCTCGCCACGCTCGGCCACCAGGTGCTGGCGAACCTCAACGAGCACGCCGACGACGTCTTCTTCGAGCAGGCGGTCACCCAGCTGCGCACCGGGCTCGGGCTGGCGGGCGCGCTCGGGCTCGCCTTCGCCATGGCCTACATGGCGCTGCAGGCGATGCGCACCGGCCTGCTGAGCCGCTTCTGGGGCAGCCTCTCGATCGCCCTCGGCGTCGGCTCGCTGCTCTTCGGCAGCCCGATGCTGCTCGCCTACATGCTCGTGATCAGCCT
>CAZARJ010000273.1:0-3032 GCA_964487515.1 uncultured Conexibacteraceae bacterium
ACGTCCAGGTGCACTTCGTCACCCCGCGCAACTTCAACGACGCCCAGGAGGTCGCCGACCGCTTCAAGCGCGGCGTACCGGTGATCCTCAACCTCCAATCCAGCGGCGCCGACCTCTCCAAGCGGCTGATCGACTTCAGCTCCGGCCTCACCTACGCCCTCGACGGCGGCATGCAGCGCATCGCCGACAAGACCTTCATGCTCACCCCGGCAAACGTCGAGGTCTCCGCCGAGGAGAAGGCCCGGCTGGTCGAAAAGGGCTTCTTCAACCAGTCCTGACGGGCCGGGAGGCCGCTGCTCGGCGTCCCCGGCCACCTCACGACCCACCCCCGGTCGCATCGGCGGCCGGCTCCTTGATCAGCGGCCTCCCGACCTCGTCAGGGGATCGGACGGGCCGGGAGGCCGCTGCTCGGCGTCCCCGGTCACCTCACGACCCACCCTGGTCGCATCGGCGGCCGGCTCCTCGAACAGCGACGACCCGGCCCCGGCGCCACGCTCGGCACGGCTAACCTTGCGGCGATGAAGATCGGATTCGCGGGATCGGGGAACATGGCGGCGGCGATGGCGCGTGGCTGGGCCGGCGCCGAGCACGGGCCGGAGGCGATGGCGTTCGCCGACTCCGGATCGGGGCGGGCCGCGAAGCTGGCGGCCGAGGTCGGCGGGACCCGGGCGGAGTCGCTCGCGGATCTGGCCCGGCTCTCGGACCTGGTCGTGCTCGCGGTCAAGCCGGCGGCGCTGGCGGCCGTCGCCCCGGAGCTCGACGGCCGGGTCGACGGGGCCATCTCCGTGCTCGGCGTCACCACCGTGGCGGACCTGCGCGCGGCCATGCCCCGGACGCCGGTGCTGCGCACGATGCCGAACATCTTCGTCGGGGACCGCCGCGGGGTGATCGTGCACACGCCCGCCGGCCCCGAGGACCGCGCCCTGCATGCGGGCCTGGAGCTGCTCGGGGAGCTGGGGATCGTGATCAAGGCGGAGGAGCGGGACCTGGACGCGGTCACCGCTGTCGCGGGCTGCTCGGGGGCCTACTTCGCGCGCGCCGCGGAGGCGCTGATCGACGCCGGGGTCGAGGCGGGCCTCGATCCCGCCCTCGCGGCCCGGATCGTCAGCGAGACCGCGGCCGGTGCCGGCGAGTCCCTGCGCGAGCGCGATCCGGCTTCGATCCAGCGCGCGATCGCCTCGCCCGGCGGCAGCACGGAGGCCGGCCTCGAGGCGCTCGAGGAGGCCGGGGGGCCGGCCGCGTTCGCGGCCGCAGTCACCGCCTCCCTGGAGCGGATGGCAGGCACGAGGTGAGCCCGGCCGCAACGGCGCTCGCGGCCATCGGCCGCGATGACGTCGCCCGCTACGTCGACAACCTCTTCCTCGTCTACATCCTCCTGATCTTCGCCTCGATCGTCCTCTCCTGGATCGTCACGTTCCGCGGCTCGCTCCCCTACAACCCGGCCCTGCGCGCCGTGGTCGGGTTCATCGAGGCGGCGACGGCGCCCTACCTGAACCTCTTCCGCCGCTTCCTGCCCCCGATCGGCGCCGGGGGGATGGCGCTCGATCTGAGCCCGATGATCGGCCTGATCGTCCTCTTCATCGTGCGCGCGCTGGTCGTGGGCGCGATCGAGGGGTGAGCGGCCGGGGCGCAGAGCTGGCCCGGGCGGGCGCCCTGGCGGTCGCGGTCACCGGCATCGACCAGCTCAGCAAGGCGATCGCCCGCGGGGCGGTCGCGCCGGGGGAGCGGATCGACCTGATCGCGGGCACCGGGATCGTCCGGGTGGCCAACCGCGGCATCGCCTTCGGGCTGCTCGATCACGCCGGGACGGCCCTGCTGGTCGCGGTCGCGGTCGTCTTCACCGTCGTGCTCGCGGCCGTCCTGGTCGGCTCGGGCAGGCGCGGGCTCTGGCTTCCGGTCGGCCTGCTGGTCGGCGGGGCCGTCGGCAACCTGATCGACCGGATCAGGGAGGGATTCGTGACCGACTTCCTCGACCTGCCCGCCTGGCCCGCGTTCAACCTCGCCGACGTGGCGATCACCGCCGGGGTGCTGATCCTCTTGGCGGCGTTCCTGCTCGACGAGCGCCGGGGCGCCGTCGGGGAGGGCGGCCGGGGCGCCGCTTCGGAGCCGTGAGCGCGCCCGAGCCACGCATCGCCTGGCAGGACGAGCACCTGGCGGTGGTCGACAAGCCGCCCGGGCTCCTCGTGCACCCGGCCCCCGGGAGCGCGGCGCCGACGCTGGTCGAGGCGCTGGGCGACCTGCTCGGGGGCGGGTCGGACCCGGAGCGACCGGGGATCGTCCACCGGCTCGATCTCGACACCTCGGGCCTGCTCGTCGTCGCCCGCGGCCCGCGCGCCCACGCGGCCCTCTCGGAGCTGGTCGCGAAGCGGGAGCTGAGACGCCAGTACCTGGCCCTGGTCGAGGGCTGCCCGCCGTCGCGCACGGGGACGGTCGACGCGGCCCTGGGGCGCGATCATCGCGCGCCCGAGCGCGTCGTCGTCGGCGGCCGGCGGCCGCGCGCCGCGGTCACGCACTTCACCGTCCTCGAGCGCCTCGCCCGCGACGCCCTGCTCGAGGTCCGGCTCGAGACGGGCCGCACGCACCAGATCCGCGTCCACCTGCAGGCGATCGGCCACCCCGTCTGCGGGGACCCCCGCTACGGCACAGCCGGCCGCCACGGCCTCGAACGCCAGTTCCTGCACTCCAGCCGGCTCGCCTTCCGCCACCCGATCACCGGCGCCGAGCTGGACCTGGAAAGCCCGCTCCCCGGCGATCTGCAGGCCGCGCTCGCGCGGGCCCGGACGCCCTGAGGGCGCCCGTCCCCCGCCGGGGCGCTCCGGCCGGGGGCGAGCGGCGCTCACGCGGCCCGGGACGCCGGCCCGGAACCGCCTAAACTGCTCGCGAGCTGAAACGAACGGCGACCGCTGGGGCGGCCGCGGGCCCTGCCCGGGATACCGGGTCCCCGCCGCGCCCCGACCGGCCGCGAACCGAACACGAGCAAGGGAACGAATCAATGGCAGAGACCGGCATCAAGGAGCTGCTGGAGGCGGGTG
>CAZARJ010000274.1:0-3032 GCA_964487515.1 uncultured Conexibacteraceae bacterium
GCGGCCCAAGCTGCTATTCGCTGCCTGCGGCCCGCGAGATCGCCGAGGCGACGACATCCTCCTCGAGCTCCGGCGACAAGCCGTAGATCCTGCATGTGAGGCGTTCCACCGCCTCGACCATCGCTCGCCCCAGGTCCAGCAGCATCGAGATCTCGCTCTTATGCCCCGCGAGGAGCTCCTCGAAGGCCGCCATGTCCTTGGGCAGCAGACACGAGCTCAGATCCTCAGCGCTCAACTTCGTCCGCGATGCAAGCAGATCCGCCAACAGCGCCAGCCGGACGGATTGGCCCGTCACCCGCGCCGTCTCCTTGCGAGCGTGACGGAACACGAGCTCACCCCCGTCGAGCTTGGGGCGGCCGAGGACTCCGTCCGTGGAGGCTTCGAGCGTGAGCTCCGGATCAAGCCGGACTGAGCGGAGCTCCCCGGCGGGCATCCGCGCGATCGCCGCACCCTGGTCGATCTGGACCGGCCCGATGCGCCATGGGTCCTTCACCGTCCGGCCCAGCTCCGGATCGAGATCGCGAAGCGGCAGCAGCGCGCGGCGATTCGCGGCGAGCGCCCGGACCAAGATCTCGATCGCCCAGGCCACCTCGGCCGCGTCGACGGGCTCGCCGCCAAGAGCCTCGGCGGCGGCCAGGATCGCGTGCGGGTCACCTTCCACCAGTGCTGCCTCGAGGGCCCTGATCGGCGCGGTCGGCTCGCCGCGCATCGGCTCGGCATGCCGGTACGGGATGCGCGCCATCGGCTTCGGCTCGTAGTTGCGCCAGATGTCGCGAGGAATCTTGCCGCGAACCCCGTACCAGAGGTCGAGCAACTCGGAGTTGAGCAAACCGCAGAGGTAGGCGACCGACGAGTCCTCCTGCTTCGGGATCACCAGGGTGGTCTTAATCGACGGCTGCCACTCGCCGGTCTCGTCAAGCGCGAAGCGCCCCCGATCTGTCCGGTAGAGCGCGATCACCTTCGGCTTGCGGAGCTGCTGCTTGTCGCGAGGCCACGCCGTTTCGATCCATCGCCGAGATGAATTCCGCCTGATCTCCGCCCGGTTCTCCAGAACGGGCCGCCAAGGATCAAGCGCGCGTCGGATCGACTCTGGAACTTCGTCACCCCTCGAAATCCAAACGAGGCTCGTCTGCTTGCCCTCATCCATCGCCGCGTAGAGGATCGCCGTGGGCTCGATGCTGCGCGCCAACAGGTCGGGGCTGGATGCCCACGGTTCAGTCCGCTCCATCCCCGCCGGCAACTCCAAGATCGGGGCGCCCGGCGTCGCCCCGCGAGCGTCCAGCTCCGCCTTGGCGTCCGGGAACTCGGATGCAAGTCGCTTCTGGATTCGGGTCGAGTACGCATCCGCTCCCGTCTGAACCCCCTGCGTGATCGCCCACCGCTCATCGAGCCGTTCCACCCCCCCCCCCCCCCCCGCCGAGTTGAGCTCGCGCTCCAGCGCCGCCACGACCCGGCTCGCGACATCCTTGGGGGCGTGCTTGATCGGCCACGGGACCTCGTGGTCGAGTTCGGCCTGCTTGATGTCGTGCACGTGGATGCCGCCCTTGCGGCCCTGGTGCCCCTTCAGGCGGCGAGCCATCTCGTCGAGCAGCTTCTCCCGATCGGGCGAGGTGTCGCCCTCGCGGCGGGCGAGCTTCTCGGCGGCGAGGCGCTCGTTCTCGAGCGCGACAACGCGCAGCTTGCTCGCCTTGGGCACCGGAGCCTTGGTGGCGATCAGGATCGCGCTCTCGACGGTCGGCGTCGGGGCCGCATGGCGGCGGCCACGGGCCTCTCGCTCGGGGGCGAACAGACGGTAGCCGCCGAACAGGAAGAGCTCGTCGAGGCGCAGCGTCCCGGCGACCTTCTCGCGCAGCCAGGCGGCGTTGCCGGCGTTCATCCACCCGGCGGGGGTGATCACGCAGAGCTTGCCGCCCGGTCGCACCTTCTCCGCCGCGAGCGCGAGGAAGTAATAGAGGAGGTCGCTCTTGCCGCGATAGTCGTGCTTCCAAGCGGGCAGGGAGCGAAGGCGCTCGAAGAGGATCCGGTTGTTGGACTCGAACACGTAAGGCGGGTTGCCGACCACGAGGTCGAACGAGTCGTCCTGCCGCATCTCCGCGAACGCCTGCTGCTTCTCGCGATCGAGCGGGACCAGGCGATACTCCTCGTCGCCGACGAGCTCGGAGCGGTCGGCGCGCAATGTGGAGTCGATGCCTTCCAGGCTGCTCGCCGAGTCTCCGCGAGTCGTCAAGGTGTCGGCATGCACGACCGGGAGCACGAACCGGGGTGACGCCTCACCCTCCGCGCGGAGCGCACCGAGCAGGCGCGAGACCTGCAGCAGCAGGTTGATCTCGGTCAAGTAGTAGGGGAACGGGCTGATCTCGGAGCCGTGTAAGCCGCGAACGATCGCCTTGAGCGCCTCGCGGAGCCCCTGCACGTCGCCGCTCGCGGAGCCACTCTCGTCGATGATCCGCCGCGCCGCCTCGACGAGGAATCCCCCGGAGCCGGTCGCGAAATCGAAGATCTGCAGGGGTTGCCGCTCGTCCCCCTCGATGTGGAAGACGCCGGCCTCCCCCACGAGCCCGGCTCGGCCGAGCATGAAGCGGACGACGGCCCGCGGCGTGTAGAACTGACCCAGCTTGTCGCGGTCGATTTCGTCCACGTAGGACTCGTAGAGGCCGCCGAGAACGTCGGCGTCGAGCGCGCCTAGCGGAAAGGGGGTCAGCGAGTAGAGCACCTCGATGAGCGGTTCGTCGCTGGGCCGGTACCAGTCGTAGTTGGTCCCGCCGCCGAAGAGCCAGCGGTACGCCCTGCTGCCCTCTTGAAACGCTCTGTCGAGCACCTCCCGAAGGCTCTGGTTGACGCGTTCGTAGACCCGGCTGAAGCCACCGTCGTAGAGGTAGCTGGTCACGAAGCCGGCGTCCTCCCATGAGCGATAGAGCAGGATCCGTGCCAGCGCCAGCTGCGAGACCCGGAGCAGATACTGCTTCCACGTCCGGCGGGCCAGGCCGTCGGAATGCATGTAGCCGGTGACGGTCTCCGGCAGCAGGTCGGCG
>CAZARJ010000275.1:0-3024 GCA_964487515.1 uncultured Conexibacteraceae bacterium
GGCGCGCCGGCCGGGGTCGGCTCCTCGCGGATGCGCCGCAGATCGAGCCCGGCTGCCTGGAGCGCCTCGACGGTGCGCTCGAGGGCCGGCGTGATCGCGACGACGTGGTCGATCGCGGTGACGCCGCTGGGATGGCGGTCGGGTCCAGACCACGGCAGCGCGTCGGTGGGGGCAACGCTCGTCGGCAGCCCGTCCAGCTCGGCCGAGGTCGCGCCGCGGAGCGTCCATCCGAGCAGGCCGCTCCCAAGCCCCTTGCGCTCGGGGTGATCACCGGCGGAGGCTCGCCGCTCGCCTTCATCGCCTGCCGTGGAATCCCGCGGCGATTCCTCGGCCACTCCGGGCTGCTCGCGATCTCGCCCGACGCCTGCGCCGTCACCCGCCAGACGCACGCCGACGTCTCCGATCGCACAGACGTCCCCGTCGACCGCGAAGCCGAGCCGCTCCCATGCCTCCGGTGCGTCGGCGACGAGCAGCTCGTGGATCCGGGCGCCGGCGCTCAGCGCTCCTCCAGCAGCTCATCGAGGGTGCGGCCGCTGCGCACCGACTCCGGTCGCTCGGCGACCACGTCCGAGCCGGATCTGGCCTCCTCGTCACGGCGCTTGATCAGCAACCACTGCGGCCGCTCGCCCTCGCGGGTCCGCTGCAGGGCGAAGCCGCCCTTCAGCTTCTCGCCGTGCAGGACGAACACGGCGTGGCCCCGCTCCAGCGCCTCGGGCCAGGCGACGCGACCGCCCTGCTCGTAGGTCCCGCTATCCCAGACGATCACCGCGCCGCCGTCGGTCCGGCCCTCGAAGTCGTTGTGGGAGAGGTCGTGATCGGGCGCCTGGACCGCGAGTCGCTTCTCGGCCGGATCGAGCGAGGGTCCCTTCGGCACCGCCCAGGAGCGCGTCACCCCGTCCACCTCGAGCCGCAGGTCGAAGTGGCGCGAGCGGGCGGCGTGCTCCTGGACGACGAAGGCGCCCGCGCTGACCCCCCGCACCGCGAACTGCTCGTGTCCCTCGACCTTGACGTCGGCGCTCTCGACGTCGCTGACCCGCGCGCCGGGCGGCCCCTCGCGCAGGAACTCGAGCAGCTCGCCGACCGCCTCCGCCCCGCCCTCAGCGTGGACGAGCACGGTGCCGTCGGGAGCGTTGCGGACCCAGCCCATCACCCCCAGCTCGAGCGCCCGCCCCCGGGTCGTTTGCCGGAAGAAGACTCCCTGCACCCGCCCGCTGACGGTCGCCCGCACCGCACGCTCGCTCGCCTCGCCGTCGGCCACCTCTCAAAGCTTGCCAGGGCCGAGGCACGAGGGAGATGCGGTGCGCAGCGTCCCCAGGCCGTCGTCGCTCGCGAAGCCAAGCGCAGCGGTCGCATGGGCGCCCGAGGTTGGCCTCGCCGTCGCGAGGGGCGGCGCCGATCAGGGATCGAGCCGGTAGAAGCGCCAGAAGTCGTTCTCGATCGGGAGGATCTCCACGCTTGCGAACCCGGCCTCGGACGCGTAGGCGCGCAAGGTGTCGGGGCGCATGACCGTTCCCGTCATCGCCGACGGCTCCTCGCAGCGGGCAACCGGCAGACAGTGCATGACGCTGTAGCCGTACATCAGCCGCTCGACCTCGTCGCCGGGCGCCGCGAACCGCTCCGCGACCCGCTCGTCGGCGACGAGGAGAGCACCGCCGGGGGCGAGCATACGGCGCGCGGCGCAGAGGAAGTCCACCGGGCGCGGCAGGTCATGGATCGCTTCGAACACGGTGACCAGGTCGTAGTCGGCCTCCTTCGCCGGGTCCAGCTCGGCGGCGTCGCGCAGCTCGAAGCTGACGCGGTCCCTGAGATCGCTCGCGGCGAGATTGAGGCGCGCCAGATCGATCGAGGCCGGGTCGACGTCCACCCCCTCGACCCGAGCCGCGGGATAGCCACGGGCGATCGCCAGCGTCGAGTGACCGGCGCCGCAGCCCAGGTCGGCGACCCGCGCGGGCGGCTCGGCGAGCGAGAGCCGCTCATGCACGTCCGCCATCGCCGGCAGCCACTCCTGGGCGAGCAGGTTGACGAACATCGTCCGGTTCATCTCCGCCTGCCCCTCGCAGAAGTCGAGGTCGTAGTCGGCGTAGGGGACCCCGGCGCCGGTGCGGAACGCGTCGAGCACTGCGGGCAGCTGCCGTGCCGCCCCGACCATCATCCGGGCGAAGGGCGCCATGTAGCTCAACCCATCGCGCTCGGTGAGGACCTCAGCCCCGGCCGCGGGCAGGCTGTAGCGGCGCTCGTCCGGCGCAAGCTCGCCGTCGTCGACCGTCAGCATCCCCGCCACGGCCTGCTGCTCAAGCCACTCGCGGACGTAGCGGGCATCGCAGCCCGTCGCCCGAGCGAGCGCGGGCGGCGTGGCATCGCCCTTCGCCAGCGCCGTGTAGAGGCCCAGCCGCTCGCCGACGTAGATCATCTCCACGTCGACCATGCCGAGGACGCCGGCGAAGATCCGCTCGGCCAGCTCCTCCGCAGGCTCGCCCGCCGCCACGGCATCCACTTCCGCCTTGCTCACGGCGCCGTCACCGCCCAGGTCCCGTTGGCGATGACCGGCCCCCCGCCGGCGCCGTCCTTGGCGCCGATCGTCACGATGGCTCCGTAGCGCCCGGCATCGTCTACGTCGCCGGAATCGTCGTCGCCGGGATCGATGGCCACGCCCGAGAGCACGTTCGCATAGGTGAGTCGTCGTCCTATCCATCTCACGTCCGTTCAGCTCCTCCTTGGATCTGCCGGCACCGTCCGGCGTCGACCAAAGTTCTACGGTCATGGCCCGCGATCGACTTCCCCCCTTCCGGCCATCTCCGCAGGCTGGCCAGAATCGGCCATCCGGAGCTACGATCACCTCGGGGAGCGGAGTGACACCGGCGAACACAACCGCGCTGGAGCGGGGCCGAGAGGCCTACGAGCACCACCGGTGGGAAGACGCGCTCGCGCACCTCACGGCGGCCGACGAGGAGACCGAACTCGGGGCGGAAGATCTGGTCGCGCTCGCTCACGGCGCCTACTGGAGCGGCGATCTCGATCACTACC
>CAZARJ010000276.1:0-3023 GCA_964487515.1 uncultured Conexibacteraceae bacterium
GGGGCGCCGATCAGAGCTACGGCAACGCGGTCCCGGCCGCGATGGACGGCGACGCCGGCTCCGGCGCCGGCAACGTGGTCGTCTCCGAGCGGATCAGCGACCTCGACCCCGAGACGACCTACCACTTCCGCCTCGTTGCCGAGAACGACACCGGCAAGACTCAGGGCGCGGACCGGACATTCGAGACGCCGGCGACCATCTGCCCAAACGAGGAGTATCGGACCGGTCCCTCCGCCTACCTCGCGGACTGTCGCGCCTACGAGCTGGTCTCGAACTTCGACAAGGGGGGAGCGCACCCGACTGTCTTCATGTCCCGCGATGGGCTCCGGGTCGCGATGACCACGCTTACCCTGTTCCCGGATCCGACCGGAGGCAACGATGCCAGCCAACTGGTCCGCTCCGAACGGACCGACTCAGGTTGGCAGGCTAGCCCAGGTGGTCCGCCGGCCGCGACGGAATACTGGGTCACCCAGGGATGGTCCGAGGACATGGGGCGCCGGATTATCCGACCGAGGAACGCGTTGGTTGAGGGGGACGATCCCCACGCGGGACAAGGATTCGGGGACTACGACGGCTACCTGATCGATCGCGATGGGTCGATCACCTGGCTGACCCAGGACTACCCCGGCGTGACGCGCCCCGCTGGACAGGGTGAAACCAACTTCGCCTTCGCCGGGGGCACGCCCGATCTATCGAGCTTCGCCTTCGCATCCCGCTTGGCGTTGACCGCCGACGCGCCGGCAACCACTGCGGGCAAGGCTTACGTCCGGCGCGGCGATCAGACATACCTGATCGGCCGGCTGCCGGACGGGACGCTCGCCGCGAACGCCGCTCCTCCTACTTGCCGGGGTGTGACATCGGTTCAAATCTGCGACATAGGCGTCGACAAGCGCGTGGTGTCCACCGATGGACGATCGACTCTGTACATGGCTCAGACACCCGCCGACGGAATCCGGCTTTTTGAGGTCAGCGGGATCGGGACGGAGTCCTCCGAAGTCGTCGAAGTGTCGGCGTCGGAGCATGTGAGTCCGCCCGGCGACACCAACTTCCCGATTTCGTTCGAAGGTGCCAATCAGGATCTGTCGAAGGTCCTGTTCGCCACCCGCACCCCGCTCGTCAGCGACGATGATGACGACACGACGGGGGGAGCCACCAGCACGACCGGCTCCGACCTATACCTGTGGGAGCGAGATCGCTCTCCACACCTGACTCGGATCTCAGCAAGCCCGCTCGATCAGGCTGACGGGGGTAGCGTGCTTAGCGCGTCCGAGGATCTCGACCGCGTCTACTTCACGGCTACCGGCGTACTGACCGACGAGCCGGGCCCAGCGGGCGTGCAGCCGGTTGACGGATCTCCCAATCTCTACATCTGGGACCACGGCGATCTTGAGTTCGTCGCCACGATCCGTTCGGGTTCCGGGGGTGCGGACCCGAACGTGACCGGTACTCCTGATGGGAGGACGCTCTTGTTCGTCTCCACGGAGCAGCTTCTCCAAGGCATTCCAACGGGGGGGACGTTGCAGGCCTATCGATATGACCACGAGTCACGCGATCTGGACTGCGTCTCATGCGTCCCCGACGGCGAGCCGACGGGGGACGTGGTCTTGGGAGACCTAGGCGCGAGCCGACAGTACGGGACCCGCAATCTGTCGGAAGACGGTGAGACTGCCGTGTTCGCTACCCCCGACGCGCTCGTCGCACGCGACGCCAACGCGGCGCGCGATGTTTACACCTGGCGCAATGGCGAAGTTCACCTGATCTCCAGCGGGAACTCAAAGCAGGCAGCGACTCCAGTGACGATCAGCAATGACGGCTCCGCGGTGCTGTTCGCCACCTACGACCGGCTCGTCAGCGCTGATCGCGATGATCTTTGGGACCTCTATGCGGCCGTGGTCGACGGCGGCTTCCCGCCTCCGGAGCCTGATCCGAGCGATTGTGAGGGGGCCGAGTGCCAGGGGCCGCCGACCGATCCACCGGCTGACGACTCGCCCGGGAGCGGCGACTGGAATGGCGCTGGGAACGACGGGAGCCCGGCGTGCGCTCGGCGGATCGAGCGGCGGGCCGCTCGTCTCGACAGGCAGGCACGAAAGCTCGAGCGGAGGGCGGACAAGCTCACAAGGAAGGCCAAGCGAGCCAAGCGATCCGCGCGGCGGTCCAACGGCGCTGCGGCGAGGGGGAATGCCCGCCAGGCGAAGCGCCTGCGCCGCAAGTCCAACCGGATCGAACGTCGGTCTGAGCGGGTCGAACGCCGGGCACGCGCAGCGCAGCGACGACTCGAGAACTGCAAGCAAGGAGGGCGGTCATGAGGCGCGCCGGAGAGGGAGGGGCAATGACGGTGTCCAGCATTCGCAATCCGATTCGGCTGGGTCTGGTGCTCCTAATTGCCGCAACGGTGTGCGTTGCCGTTCTGTTGGCTCCCGCGACCGCGCGGGCTGACTTCGGGATAAAGCCCGGCACGTTCACGGCCGAGGTGCAAGACGCCTCGGGAGCCGAGCTCACGCAGGCAGCGGCGCATCCCGATCGTGCGCTCGTGGGCTTCGAGTTCAACCGCCTCGATGGGATCCTAGGGCCGGGAACCGGGCTTGCCGACGGGAACGTGGCGAATGCCCGCGTCGATCTGCCGGCCGGCATGGTTGGAAACCCGGAGGCGACTCCGAAATGCGCCGAGATGGACCTGTGGGGCTCGGCCGGAAGTTCGGCGAGCGGATGCGCGGCCGCCACCCAAGTCGGCTTGGCCGATCTCGGCTACATCCTCGGGAATATTGGCTTGAGAACCGGTCTGCAGCTTGAGGTCTACAACATGCACCCGCGGCCCGGCCAGCCTGCGCGCTTCAGTTTCCTGGCGTTCGGGGTGCTGATCAATGTCGACGCCGAGGTGCGTCCTGGCGATCATGGGATAAGAACCGTTTCCGCGAACATCCCGACTGATCCGTTCGCGATCTGGGCCACCGACGTGAACCTCTGGGGCGTTCCCGCCGACCACAATGGTGGTGGCGCTCCCCGGGTGGCGTTCCTGACCAACC
>CAZARJ010000277.1:0-3020 GCA_964487515.1 uncultured Conexibacteraceae bacterium
GATAACGCCAATATCCCGGCGGAAGTCCATGCCAGCGCGCGGACGGGCTGCGGGAACCGGGTGGGCTCAGCGCTGCTCGGCTACGTATGCGTAGACCGGGCCGCGTCGCCGGCCCCAGTCGCTCGCCCAGAGGACCCGCTCGCCGTCGGGGCTCGGGACCGCCTGGGGCTCGCGCACGTAGGCCTGCCGGCGCGAGTAGTGCTCGTGGGCGAAGCTCTCCACGGTTCCGCTGCCGTCGAGCCGCACGGCGAAGACCTCGTCGTGGTTGGCTTTCCTGTCGGCCTGGGGGTCGAAGTACTCGCTCACGTATGCCCACCCCGGGCGCTCGACGTTGCGGCACGAGATGTGGATCGACCAGCTGAGCAGGCGGCTCGGGACGAGCAGCCGGCGGCGGCCGGTCCGCAGGTCGACCGAGATCAGGCCGCGGGGCCCGGTGATCACGATCACCTCGCGACCAGTGTTGTCGACGCACGCGTCGAAGTGGCTGCCGCCGTGCCGGGACAGCAGCAGGCGCCCCCGCAGGCCCCGGCCGTAGGAGTAGATGCCCTCGCGCGGTCCCTTCCCCCATTCGTCGAAGGCGAGGATCACCCGGCCCCCCCGATTGCGAGACGGTCACGTTGTCGAAGGTCGAGGACCCGCCCCAGTTGATCCGGCTGCGCGGGAAGGCACGCCGCGAGACGATCCGGCGGGCCTCGAGGTCGAAGACCAGCACGTCGGTCCGTCGCCCTGCCTTGGCGGAGCGCCGGGGCACGGCGAACAGGGCCACGTAGCGGTCGTCGTTGGAGATGCTCCCCTCCCCCGCTCCGAGCAGGATCCTGCGGTAGCGCGAGAACCGCCGCAACGTCGTGCGCCGATCGCTGTACGCGTCGTAGCGAACGAGGCGATTGCCCTCGGCGATGCCGATCATCGTGCCGAGGTCGGTATTCGCCCACAGCGCGCCGCTCGGCGGCCGGACCCAGCCGAGCAGCTCGTAGCTGCGGCCGTCGAGGAGCGCCGCGGGGTAGGTCCAGTCGAGCAGCAGCAGGCTCTGGTCGGCGTTCCAGGGCTGCCGCTTGGAGTAGCCGTGCCGGAGCGCCGGGGCGCCGGGGCGCCGGAAGGCGCGGCGGTCCGCGATCCGCGTGACCGTCGTGCCGAAGGTGGGATCGATCAGGGGCTCGAGGTAGCGGGGGCGCGGGATGTCGGGCGTCGGCTCGGAGGTCAGCTTCCCCGCCGGCGGGTAGGCGACCGCCGCCTCCGCCATCGCGGCGCAGCCGAGCAGGCACGCCAGGAGTGCCACGAGCAGCACCCGGCGGCGCGACCCGGCGCGCTCGTGAGTCGGCCAATGACGCCGCCTGCGCGCCTCCCGGCCCGGGGATCTGGCGCGGCGGAGGGCCGCCGGATCAAGGAAGAGCGAGCCGAGTAGACCATGGTGGGTCATGAGGCTCGCGATGACGCCGAGCCGCAGGATCTGGCGAGGTCGGGAGGTGCGCAGGCAAGGAAGCGGCCGGCGATGCGACCTGGGGTGGTCGTGAGTCGGCCGATGACGCCGCCTGCGCGCCTCCCGGCCCGCCAGATCAGGGGGTGACGCGGTAGACGTCGAAGACCCCGTCCACCTGGCGGAGGCGCGAGATCGCACCCTTGAGCTGGGAGGTATCACCGACTTCGACCACGAAGCGGTTCTGCACCATCGGGTGCTTGGTCGAGCAGCGGGCGTCGAGGATGTTCACGCCTGCTTCGGAGAACGTCCGCGAGAGGTCTTCGAGCAGGCGGGTCCGGTCATAGGCATCGATCGCCACCTCGACCCGGTAGGAGGTGCGATTGTCGCCCGACCAGCTCACCTGGGTGAATCGATCGGGCGATCGCATCAGGGCCGCGACGTTCTTGCAGTCCTTGCGGTGGATCGTGATCCCGCGGCCGAGCGAGACGTAGCCGACGATCTCGTCACCGGGGACCGGCCGGCAGCACTTGGCGAGTCGCACCATGACGTCGTCGACGCCGTCGACCTCGATCCCGTAGGCGGTCGCCTGCTGGGTGCGCCGCTCGCGCTCGTCGCGGCCCTCGAGCACGCCGGCGAGCCGCGATTCGGTCTCGCCGCCGGCCAGCGCGTCGCCCTGCTTGAGCCGCTGCAGAACCTTGTTGGCCACCGTGCCGGAGTTGATCTTGCCCTGTCCCAGGGCGACGTAGAAGTCCTCCGCCTTGCGGAAGCCGACCTCGCGGATCACGGCGACGAGCAGGGGCGAGCCGGCCAGCCGCTGGGCGGGCAGCCCGCGCCGGCGCAGGGCCTCGGCCAGCTCCTCGCGGCCGCTGCGCTCTGCGTCCTCGCGCCGCTCCGACTTGAGGAAGGCACGGATCTTGTTGCGGGCCCGCGAGGTGCGGACCAGCCCGAGCCAGTCGCGGGAGGGCCCGCGCTCGCGCTTCGCGGTCAGGATCTCGACGATGTCGCCGCTGCGCAGCGTGTAGTGCAGGGGCACGATCTTGCCGTTGACCTTCGCGCCCACGCAGCGGTGGCCCACGTCGGTGTGGACCGCGTAGGCGAAGTCGAGCGGCGTCGAGCCCGCGGAGAGGTTCTTGATCTCGCCCTTCGGCGTGAAGACGAAGACCTCGTCCTCGAACAGGTCGACCTTGAGCGCCTTCAGGAACTCCTGCGGATCGCCCTCGCCCTCGGCGTCGAGCAGGTGCCGCAGCCAGGTCATCTTGTCGCGCTCAGGGTCCTTCGCCCCCTTGCCGCCCTCCTTGTAGATCACGTGCGCGGCGATCCCGTACTCGGCCAGCTCGTGCATCTCCGGAGTCCGGATCTGGATCTCCAGCGGCTGCCCCTGGGGGCCGATCACCGTCGTGTGCAGGGTCTGGTAGAGGTTCATCTTCGGGGTCGCGATGAAGTCCTTGAAGCGCCTGGGCAGCGGCTTCCAGAGCGCGTGGATCACGCCCACCGCCCCGTAGCAGTCCTTGACCGAGTCGACGACGACGCGCATCGCGGTCAGGTCGTAGATCTCGTTGAACTCGCGCCCCTTCTTGGTCATCTTCGAGTAGATCGAGTAGAA
>CAZARJ010000278.1:0-3003 GCA_964487515.1 uncultured Conexibacteraceae bacterium
TCGACATCCACGTCTCCGACACCTACTTCATCGTCGCCCACATCCACTTCGTGCTCTTCGGCGGCTCGGTGCTGACGATCTTCGCCGGGCTCTACCACTGGTTCCCGAAGATGACCGGGCGGATGTACGACGAGCGGCTGGGGCGCCTGCACTTCTGGCTCACGACGGTCGGCATGCTCGGCACCTTCATCCCGATGCACTGGATCGGCATGGAGGGGATGCCCCGCCGGGTCGCCGACTACGCCGCCCAGTTCGGCGAATGGAACCTCGTGATCACGCTCTTCAGCTTCGTCCTCGGAGCGGCGCAGCTCATCTTCGTCTACAACATGGCTATGTCCTGGCGTCACGGGCCCCGAGCCGTCAGCAACCCCTGGCGGGCGAACACGATCGAGTGGCTGGTCTCATCGCCGCCCCCGATCTACAACTTCGATCAGATCCCGCGCGTCGTCGGCGGGCCGTACGAGTTCGGCATCCCCGGTGCGCGGCACGCGATCATGGGGGATGAGGAGGAGGGTGCAGGGATCGCCGCGCCGCAGCCCGCGATCGCCGGTGCCGGCGAAGGAGGTGCAATCAGATGAGCGACGCCGATCAGGGCTCCAGAACCGTTCTCGCGTTCCTGAACGAGGTGGCGGGTGGGCGCATGCTGCTCGAGCGGATCCGCGAGGAGGTCGCCGGCGGCGCCGAGCACGTCGCGCTGGCGGCGCCGCAGAACCAGCCCGTGGCGGGGCAGATCGTCGATGCCGGCGACGTTCGCGAGGCGGCCCGCAGCCGGGTCGAGGTCACCCGGCGCGTGCTGAGCGACTTCCGGATCACGGCCAGCGCCGCCGTCTTCGACCCCGATCCCGCGCTCGCCCTCGACGACGCCGTGCGCGCTTACGAGCCGGATCTGGTGCTGCTCTCGGCCCTCCCGGCGACCCTCTTCGGCTTCGGCCGCAAGGACCTCGTCGAGTGGGCCCGCTCGCGCTTCCCGGTTCCGGTCGAGCACGTGCCGGTGCGGATCGAGGACGACGCGATCCGCTGGGATGTGACCCACGCTCTGGTCGTCGCCACGCAGACGGTCAACGCCCCCGACCTGGTCGAGCACCTGATCGCCCGGCATCGCGAGCGTCCCCATCGCTACACCTTCATCGCGCCGCGCTCCGGCGAGCTGAGCAGCGTGGAGGCCGGCGACCGCCTCGCCGCCACCCTCGCAGCGCTCTACCGCGAGGGCATCGACGCGACCGGCCAGCCGATGAGCCCCGAGCCCTTTCCGGCGGTGCAGAACGGGATCGCCCACTACCGGGTCGACGAGATCCTGATCTCCACCTTCGCCGGGCAGGAGTCGCAGTGGATCAAGGACGGCCTGCTCGACCGGGTCGCCGAGATCACCGACAAGCCGGTTCAGCACTTCGAGTCCAAGGGCGGCAACGCCGGCGCCGGGGATCCCTCGCGCCCGGTCGCGGCGGCCACGAGCCAGGGAGGTGAGAGCTGATGGAGTCGGCATCCATTCCGGCCGGGGGAGGGCACGCGGGGGTTCATCACGGTCCGCCCGAAGCGCACCAGTCCTCGCGGATCGATCGCCAGACGCTCGGCATCCTGCTCTTCATCGTCTCCGAGGCGATGCTCTTCGGGGCGTTCTTCGCCTCCTACTTCTTCATCCGCGAGGTCGCCAACACCGGTAGCTGGCCCCCGGAGGGCTTCGAGCTGCCGAAGCTGGTCGCCGGCGTCAACACGGCGATCCTCGTCGCCTCCTCCTTCACCATCCACTGGGCCCTGGAGGGCGCGCGCCGCAACAACCGCAACGCGTTGCGGCTGGGCCTGGCGATCACCTGGCTGCTCGGCGCGACCTTCCTCTTCGTGCAGATCAACGAGTACGTCCACATCGGCTTCAGCGCCCGCGACGGGGCCTTCGGCTCGATCTTCTACGGCCTCACCGGCCTGCACGGCGCCCACGTCTTCATCGGGCTGCTGCTGCTCACCTTCGCCAACATCCGCGCCTGGCGCGGCCACTTCGGGCCCCGCCCGAAGGACCACCTCGGCGTCGAGGTGCCCGGGATCTACTGGCACTTCGTCGACGTGATGTGGGTAATCGTCTACCTGACCATCTACATCCTCTGACGGATCGAGAGGCGCCGGCTCGGCGTCATCGGTCGGCTTGTGGCCTGAGGCCACGGCACCTTCCTCTTCCTTGATCCGGCGGCTCTCGATCTCGTCAGGAGCTGGTGGAAGGGCGCCGGCTCGGCGTCATCGGTCGGCTTGTGGCCCAGGGGCCACGGCACCTTCCTCTTCCTTGATCTGACGCCTCTCCGGCTCGTCAAAAGCTGGCGCAGAGGCGCCGGCTTGGCTACTGGGGGGCGCCGGGCATGGCGATCTTGACGACCTGCCAGCCGCTCTCCGTCTCCCGCGGCAGCCACTGGTGGGTCTCGCGCTGCGGGTGCGTGGCGTTCAGGTGCGAGGCGATCTCGCGCGCCCGCTGCTCGGAGAGCTCGCCGGCCGCCTGGGCGGCGCGATCGGCCTCGTCGGGCGGGCGGCCGATGCCCGGGCGGGCGCGGTGGAGGGTCACGCTCGTGCCTCCCGGGCGGCGGAAGCGGCGTGCCGGGGCAGGTGCGGGGGAATCCGGGACATGCCGCAAGGGTAGTCGGCCGCGCTTCCGGTGGCCGTGTCGCGGGGCGCCCGGAGGGCCGCCGGGGCGCGGCGGAGCCAGGCGCGAGGGGCGGAACCGGTGACCGGTCCGCCGGGCGGTCGGCGCGGCCTGCGAAGATGGCGCGGATGAGCGAGCAGGGCCCGAGGCGCAATCCGTTCAAGAACGAGGGCGATGCCTTCCGGATCGTCGTCATGTTCGTGATCGCCGCGGTCGTGGTGATCGCCGCGACGGAGCTCGTCGGCGGCTGGCTCGGCGCCCTCATCGCCGCGGCGCTGGTCGTCGCCGGAATCTGGGCGACCGCGGGCTGGCTCCGCGCCGGCCTGCGCGATCGCGACTGAGCCCTCCCCCTGGATCCGCGACCCGAGCTTGCAGCTCCCCGG
>CAZARJ010000279.1:0-1078 GCA_964487515.1 uncultured Conexibacteraceae bacterium
CGGGACTCCCGCTCCCTCCGGCGCCGCCAGCGCCGCGATCGGGGCGCCGGCCCGGGACGCGGTCGCCGGCCTGCCGGCCTCCGCCGCCGCGCCGCGCTGGCGCCCGGAGCCCGGCTCGCGCTGGCAGTACCAGCTCGAGAGCGGCCGCGGCTCGCTGGACAGCCCCGGCGGCATCGACGTCGACATCTGCCACGTGCCCTTCTCCGGCGGCCCCTGCGTGCGCCCCGACGTCTTCGACATCGACCTCTACCTCGACGAGCGCCTCGCCGGCGACAACCGGACCCCGAACCGCCCCGCCGTGCGCGCGATCCACGCCCGCGGGGCGCACGCCGTCTGCTACGTCTCGGCGGGAACCGGCGAGCGCTTCCGGCCCGACTTCCGCAGCTACCTGCGCTTCCACCGCCGGCACGGCCGCAGGCTGCTCGGCAAGCCGTTCAGCGACCGCTTCAGCAACGAGCGCTGGCTCAACATCAACAACGGCCGCGGGCAGCGGGACTTCATCCTGCGCCGCGTCCGGGCGCGGACGGCGAAGTGCGCCCGCGCCGGCTTCGACGGGATCGAGTACGACGTCGTCGACGCCTACGCGCAGGGCCGCCGGGTGACCGGCTGGCGGATCGGCGCCCGCACGCAGCTGCGCTTCAACCGCGCCCTGGCCCGGATCGCGCACCGGCACGGTCTCGCCGCCGGGCTCAAGAACGACCTCGGCCAGCTCGCGCGCCTCGAGCCCCGGTTCGACTTCGCGATCAACGAGCAGTGCATCCAGTACCGGGAGTGCGCGAGCAACCCCGCCCCCGGCTACCGCGCCTTCACCCGGGCCGGCAAGTCGGTGGTCGTGGTCGAGTACCGCACCCGCCCGCGCCGCTTCTGCCCCGTCGCGGAGCGCCTCGGCGTGACCGCGATCGGAAAGGCGCGCGACTTCTCCCTCCGTGCCGCTCCCTGGCGTCCCTGCAGCTAGCCCACCGCCCCGCGGGCGTGTGGGGCAGCCGTAGGGGTCCCCGTCCACCCCGCAGCGACGGGGCGCCGCCCCGCGGGCATGTGGGGCAGCGGTGGGGCGTCCCAGCTTCTCCTGCAGGCCGCG
>CAZARJ010000279.1:1178-3000 GCA_964487515.1 uncultured Conexibacteraceae bacterium
TGTGCCCGCCGGGGGCCACTTTCGCTGCCGGCTCGGCGGGGCTCAGGCGCGCTGGGCGAGCACCTGGTAGACCGAGGTGAAGCCGGTCTCGAAGCCGTTGCGGGCGGCGCGCAGGTAGAGGCGCCAGACGCGCAGGCGCTCCTCCCCGGCCAGCTCGGCGGCGCGCTCGCGGTTGTCGTCCAGCCGCCGGGCCCAGTGGCGCAGGGTCTCGGCATAGTCGGCGGCGAACCCCTCCACGTGCCCGGTGACGAAGCCGGCGCGCTCGAGGGCCCCGAGGACGCGGGAGAGGTGCAGGGGGTCGGCGTCGGGGAAGACGTAGCGCTCCGAGAAGGGCCCGGCCTCGGGATCGCTGTGGCGCAGGCGGGCGATCCCGTGGTTGAGCAGCCGCCCGCCCGGGGGCAGCAGGGCGGCGAGACGCTCGGCGTAGGCGTCGATCCGCTCGCCGCCGACGTGCTCGACCATGCCGATGCTGGCGATCGCGTCGAAGCGCTCGCCGCTCAGGTCGCGGTAGTCCATGACCCTGATCTCGACCCGCTCGCCGACCCCGGCCTCGGCGGCGCGGCGGCGGGCGACCTCGGCCTGGGGCTCCGAGAGCGTGATCCCGACCACGTCGGCGCCGTGCCGGGAGGCGGCGTGCACCGCGAAGCTCCCCCACCCGCAGCCGATGTCGAGCAGGCGCTCGCCGGGCTCCAGCGCGAGCTTCGTGCAGACGAGCTCGAGCTTCGCCTCCTGGGCCGCCTCGAGCGTCTCGGCCCCGCGCGAGAAGATCGCGCAGCTGTAGGTCATCGACTCGTCGAGGAAGAGCGAGAAGAACTCGGGCGGCAGGTCGTAGTGGTGGCGGACGGCGCGGGCGTCCCGCTCCTTCGTGTGGCGCGCGCCCCGCGGGCGCAGCTCCGCCGCCGGCGGCTCCGGCGGCCGCGTCGCCCCGTTCGCGATCAGCGCCGCGGAGAGCAGGCGCAGGCGCGCCCGGGCGCCGAGCGGCGGCGGCTTCCACTCCTCGAGCAGCGCCATCACCCGATCGAGGTCGTCGACCGCCAGATCGCCGCTCACGTAGGCGCGGCCGATCCCGAGCTGGCCCGGAGCGGCCATGGCCTGGGCCAGCGCGCGCGGGGAGCGGGCCGTGAAGGTGGGCCCGCCGGGCGCGGTCGCGGGCACGGCGCTGCCGTCCCAGAGGCGCACCTCGAAGGGCCGGTCGGGCAGCGCCGCGGCCAGCGCCCGGCGCAGAGGTGCGGTGCGAGCAACGCCCACGCTCCCAACCTAGCGCCCGTCCGGCCGCGGCGTCCAAGAACCCGGCTCCGGGGCCCTTGAAAAACTTCCCGCCCTGCACGAACATACGTTCGGTGAACGACCACACGGCAGCCGCTGCCGATCGACCGTGCTGATCTGCTCGGTCCTGATCCCCCGCCTCCCCCTGCTCGCCGCGCTCGGCGAGCGCCGGGAGCTGCTCGGCAGGCCCGCGGCGCTGGGCCCCGAGGCGGGGCGCGAGCAGGCGGTCGGGGAGGCCAGCCCGGCCGCCGAGGCGTTCGGCATCCACGCCGGCATGCCGCTCTCGGAGGCGCTGGCGCGCTGCCCCGCCCTGCTCCTCGTCCCCCCGGATCCGGGCCGCGCCGCCGCCGTCTGGGAGGGGGTCCTGCGCCGGCTGGAGGGGATCGGGGCGGAGGTCGAAAGCGAGGGGGCCGGGACGTCCTACTTCGCCGTCGACCCGCTGCGCGGGCTCTGGGGGCAGCGGTCCGAGGGGGTGCTGGAGCGGGCCGCCGCGGCGATCGGGCGGCCGGCCCGGATCGCCGCCGCGCCGACCAGGTTCTGCGCCTACGTCGCCGCG
>CAZARJ010000280.1:0-2991 GCA_964487515.1 uncultured Conexibacteraceae bacterium
CTCAGACGTTGAGCCGGATCGGCATCACGAGGTAGCTGAAGTCCTCGGAGCCGGCGGGCTGCAGCAGGCCGGGACGCAGGGGCGAGGTGAGGCGCAGGATCAGCTCGTCGCTCTCGACGCTCTCCACCCCCTCGATGAAGAACTGCGGGTTGAAGGCGATCTCCATCTCCTCGCCGGTGAAGTTGCAGGGCATCGACTCCGCCGCGTCGCCGATCTCCGGCGTCTCGGCCGCGATCGTCACCTCGCCCTCCTTGAAGGCGAGCTTCAGGGGCGCGTTCCGCTGCGCCATGAACTTGACCCGCTTGCTCACCTCGAGCAGGTCCTCGCGGCGGAAGCGCACGTCGTGGTCGAAGGCGTCGGGAAGAAGCTGCCGGTAGCTGGGGAACTGGCCGTCGATCAGCCGCGAGGAGAGGATCGCCCTGCCGGCCCGGAAGACGATCTGGTTGCCGGGCAGCGAGATCTCCACCTCCTCGGTCCCGTTCTGGCTCACCAGCCGCGCCAGCTCACGCATCGCCCGGGCCGGGACGTTGGCCTCGAAGCCGGGCTCGACGCCCCGCTCGAGCTCCGTGCGCTTGACGCTGAGCCGGTAGGAGTCGGTGGCGACCATCGTCAGCGTGCTGCCCTCGACGCTGACCAGGATGCCGGTCAGGATCGGCCGCACCTCGTCCCGGGAGGCGGCGCGCGCGACCCGCTCGACGGTGTCCGCGAGCGCGGCGGCGGGCATCCGCAGCGGCTCCCCCTCGGGCTCCGGCAGGGTCGGGAAGTCGTCCGAGTCCAGGATCCGCAGGTGGATGCGCGCGGTGCCGGCGGTCAGCTCGACGTCGCCGCTCTCGCGGCGCTCGCTCAGCTTCACCGTCCCCTGGGGGAGCGAGCGGGTCAGATCCGCGAGCAGGCGGCCGGGCAGCAGCAGGCGCCCGTCACCGTCGGCCTCGGCGTCGATCGCGACCGTCACCGCGAGCTCGCCGTCGGTCGCCCGCGCCCGCACCTCGCCGCCCTCCGCGACGATCATGATCCCGCCAAGCGAGGGAAGGGTGGTGCGCGTGGAGAGCACCCGCGCGACGGCTTGGAGGCCGTCGTGCAGCGGATCGCGTTCGGCTGTGACTTGCATCTGGTCCCTCTTCTGGATCGTCTGAGTTGATGTTATGGGTGTGGAAAGGCTCTCAGAAGCGTCGGATTGGCTTCGGGATCGGCTTTCGGCGCGGTGGAGGGCGGTGGAGATCTCAGCCGGGTCAGTTGAGAGCGGGGCCGTCGCCGGGGCCGGATGCCGGGCTGTGGAGACGGCTGTTGACACGCTCCAGCGCGCGGTGGATATCGGAGCCCGGCTCGAGCTCGTGGGTGACGCGCCGGATCGAGTGCAGGACGGTCGAGTGGTCGCGGTCGAAGCCGCGCGCGATCTCGGCCAGCGAGAGGTCCGTCTGCTGTCGCGCCACGTACATGGCGAGCTGCCGCGCCCGGACGAGGTTCGCGGCCCGCCGGCGCGAGCGCATCTCCACCGGGGCGACGTGGAGGACGTCGCAGACGGCGCGCTGGATGCGCTCGAGCTGCCGCTCCGCGCTCGGGGGCTCCGGGTCGGGGTCGGGCCGGCCGGGCGGGGAGCCGGCCGGACGCGCTGCGCCATCCGCCCCGCCCGCGCCCAGGGCCTTGCGGACGAGCGCCGCGGTGGGGCGCTCCCCGAGCATCGAGGCGAAGGCGCTGACGCGGGTCAGGGCGCCCTCGAGCCGGCGCAGGTTGGCCGGCGCGGCCTCGGCGATCTGGCGCAGCGCGTCGAGCTCGGGCACGGGCAGGGCGTGCTCGGCCGCGAGGCGCTTGAGCAGGATCAGGCGCGTCGGCAGGTCGGGCTCCTGCAGCTCCACCGTCAGGCCCCAGGCGAAGCGGTCCCGCATCCGCTCGCTGAGCCGGCCGAGGGCCTCCGGCGGGCGATCGCTGGAGAGCACGATCTGGCTGCCCTGGGCGTAGAGCTCGTTGAAGGTGTGGAAGAACTCCTCCTCGGTGCGCGCCTTGCCCTCGAGGAACTGGACGTCGTCGATCAGCAGCGCCCCGACCCCGCGGTAGCGCTCCTTGAAGCGCCGCGCCGGATCGCCGTTGCCGCGGAGGGAGGTGACGAACTCGGCGGTGAAGCGCTCGGCGGTCGTGTAGACGGGGACCAGGTCGGGGCGCTGGCGGCGCAGGTAGTTGGCGATCGAGACGAGCAGGTGCGTCTTGCCGAGACCGGGGCGGCCGTAGAGGAAGAGCGGGTTGTAGGACTCCCCCGGGGACTCGGCGACGGCCAGGGCGGCGGCGTGCGCGAAGCGGTTGCCGGCCCCGATCACGAAGCGGTCGAAGTCGAGCGTCCCGGCGAGCCCGGGCGGGATCGGGGATCGCTCGGCCGGGGCCTGCCCGCCCGCCCGCCCGCGATCCGCCGCCGGCGGGTCGGCGAAGGCGATCTCGGTCAGCCCCGGCGCCCGGCGGCGCAGCGCTTCGGTGGCCGCGCTGCCGTAGCGGCGCTGGAACCAGTCCCGGATCCGCTCCGGCCCGGAGACGTAGAGGCGTTCGCCCCGCACCCCGACGGCGCGCAGCGGCTCGAGCCAGTTGTGGAAGGCGTCCGGGGGCAGGGTGCCGCGCAGCTCCTCGCGGACGCCGGTCCAGATCGCGTTCAGCTCGTGGTCGGGTGATGCCTGCATGGGGACGTTGACGAAGGACCGTCCGCCGAGCCCGCGAAGGGGTCCGGGCGGGGTCCGGACGGCGATCATAGGTCGGCCGGCGCGCCAGGTGAGAGAGGTTTTCGTGCGATCCCGCAAAACGCGTCATATGCTGCTCTCCCCTGACAGCCCGGGCCCTTCCGCGGCGCCCCCCTATACTGCCCCGACCCCGAACCGTCCCGGCCCCGGCCGGACACGATCCGAAGGTTGAGATGAAGCGCACCTGGCAGCCAAAGAAGAGAAAGCGCGCTCGCACGCACGGGTTCCGCGCGCGGATGCGTACTCGGCACGGCCGGGAGATCATCCGCCGCCG
>CAZARJ010000281.1:0-2976 GCA_964487515.1 uncultured Conexibacteraceae bacterium
GGGTCTCGGAGGGGATCGAGATCTCCGGATGGGCGTCCAGCATCAGCCGCAGCAGGGTGGTGCCCGAGCGGGTCGCGCCGACCACGAAGGGGGCGGGGGGAGGACCGCTCGAGCCGCGCCGGATCGCCGCCCGGCGGCTGCGCCAGCCGGTCACCGTGCGCAGCAGCTCGCGCCGCATCTTCATCGCTGCGCCTCGAGCCGCCCGAACAGCTCGCCGTAGTCGGCCTCGGTCCTGCTCCAGCTCAGCTCCTCGCGGCTCGCCCGCGCGCCCGCCGCGAGCCGCGCGCGCTCGTCGGGATCGGCGAGCCGCTCGATCGCCGCCGTCAGCTCCTCCACGTCCGGCTTCATCGAGGGGATGCCGGAGGGCGCGTCGCCGTCGTGGACGTCGCCGACGAGGATGCCGTTCTCGCCGTCGCGCACGACCTCGTTCATCGGCGGGCTGTCGTTTGTGATCTGGGGCTGGCCGAAGGCGACCGCCTCATACAGGAACAGGCCCAGGCCCTCCCAGCGGCTCGGCCCCAGGCAGACGTCGCAGGAGGCGAAGAGGCGCAGGTGCTCCTCAGTCGGCATGTCGTCGATCACGAGCTCGATCCGCGAGTCCTCGGCGGCGGCGCGCTCCAGGTAGTTCATGCGCCGCTCGAGCTGGGCCTTGAAGATCAGCCGCAGGTTGTCGCCCTGCGCCGCCTCGAAGGCCTCGACGACCTCGCGGTGGGGCTTGCGCGGGCCGAGCAGGGCGCCGGGGAAGTAGAAGCGGACCAGCCCGTCGTCGCGCTCGCCGGCGTGTTCCTGGGCGTCGGCGGCGGCCGCGAGCAGCTCCGGATGCAGGCCCCACTGGACGTAGGGGGAGTCGATGCCGAGCCCGGCATAGCGGCGCTGCTCGGAGCGGGTCATCGAGTAGAGGACGTCGTAGGCGCGCCCCGCCGGCTCGGCGTCCTCGGCCGAGAACATCTCCCAGACGAAGCGGCCGACGGTCTTCACGCCGCTCTCGCGCAGCCGCGCGATCAGATCGTGCTGGTAGCAGTTGTCCCAGTGCACGGCCTCGATGCCGTTGGCGTCGATCCAGCGCTCGTACTCCTCGTAGGGGACCTCCCAGCGCGACGCCTCGGTGACGCCGGGCTGGTCCCAGACGCCGGTCCGGTCGACGTGGGAGGCCATCGGCCCCTTGTCCTTGGTCGGCCGCGCGAGGATGAACGTCTCGTGCCCCTGGGCATCGAGCGCGTCGCGCACGTAGCGGGACACGAACGCCTGCCCGCGGTTGAACCACTTGGTGACGATGCCGATCTTCATGCCGAGCCCAGCGCCGCTCCGCGACGCCCTCGCCCGGGCCGCGCCGAGCTGCCGGCCTGGATCTCTGTTCTGTGCTTCGCGTTCGCCATCGTGCGCCTGCGCATCATTCGGCGACCGCTGCGTGGCAGAAAACCCGGCTGGCGGAGCCTGGGTTGCCGCCAGCGGTACCAACGGCGGGCACCGAGAGGCCCGATTCTAGGGCAAGGCACCGCAACGGAACTCGGCCTGAGTGCAAGGAATCTCCGGCCTCGCTGCACTAAGTAGCGGTGAGGATGAATCCGGACGATCTTCAAGGCGCATCCGGGGCCACTCTGGGGAGGCTCGTTGAGGAGGCACGTGATGGGGTTGTGGATGCCAGGATGCGACTCGCCCGCGAGGCGTATCGGCTCTCGCTGCGATCCGCGATCGTGATCTGTGGCGATCGGGCGTTGGCCGACGAGATGGCGCAGGACGTCGTGGTCGAGGTCCTGAGTGGGATGACGAACTTGCGGAGGCCGGAGTCGTTCCGGGCCTGGGTCCATACGATTACGACGAGGTCGGCGAAACGCGGGCTATGGAGGCGCTCGGTGCGGCGTGTCCGTGAGCAGCCGCTGGACGAATCATTCGATGTGGGCTCGGGTCGGGGCGGGGAGGCCGATCGCCTCGCGCTCTCCGACGCTTTGCGCACGGCGCTCGCTCGCTTGCCTCACAAGCAGCGCGTTGCGATCGCGCTCCGCTACGTGCACGACCTCAGTGATGCGGAGATCGCTGCGGCCCTGCGGTGCAAGGAGGGCACCGTCCATTCGCACCTCTCGCGGGCCCGCGCGGCGCTCGCGAAGGCGCCGGAGCTGAGAGACGAGAAACGAGAGAGAGGAGATGTCGATGGATATCGACCAGCGACTGAGGCATGAGTTGGCAGCGGTTCGCCTGGCGGGCCCGACCGATGCACAGGTGGAGGCGGCGATCGATCGTGCTGAGTGCGGATCGGCGCCGAGTGGCCGGGTGCGGCGAAGGCTCGCCGTGACCGCTGCCGGGATGGCATTGGCCGGGGGACTGGCGGTGTCTCCCGTCGGCGCCGCGATCTCCGACGTGGCGGCGAACTTCGGCGGCTTCCTTGGCGGAGAGGATTCCGGGCCGCTTCCGGGTCAGGAGATCGCTCGCGGTGCCCTTCCGCCCCAGTGGCTGAGCGCCGGCCCCACTTCCGATCCCCGGCTGCTCGCCGCGCGTGGAGGCTGGAAGCTGGTGGTCGCCCGTGAGGGGGGTGCGCTCACGTTCGCGTTCGACGGCGGCGAGGTCGTCGGCAGCCGTGTCTGGTGGGCGGAGAGGATGAGGAATCGTCCGATCTACCTGCTGGCGGCTCCGGCGACGAAGGGCGTGGCGTCGGATTCGCGCCGGCCTCTGTTCGGCGTCGTGGCCGCGGATGTCGCGACCGTCAGAGCGCTCTATGCGGACGGCTCAACCTCGCGGCCCGTCGATGCATCGGGCGGCGGCTTCATCCTGCCGCTCGACCGAGCACGTGACCTCCGTGCCGTCGTCGCTTATGACGGACGCTCGCAGCCGCTTGGCTCGGTGGATCCGGGGTCGTTCGGGGGTTGACCCGAGGCCCTACCTACCTCGTCACCTCGTAGCCGAGCTCGGTGAGCAGGTCGCCGGCGACGCGGTCGTAGGCGGCGAGGTCTTCGGGGCTCATCTCGCGGCGCCACTTGTCGA
>CAZARJ010000282.1:0-2973 GCA_964487515.1 uncultured Conexibacteraceae bacterium
CGGCGACCGCGAGCGGGCGCCGGGCGCGGCCGCGGAGGCCCGAGGCGACGGGGACAGGCACGGCACCGGCGCGGGCACCGGGGGCGAGACGGGCGGCGGCGTCCGGTCCCCACGCGGGCTCCCCGGAGGCCCGGGATCGATCGCGGCCCGGATCGCGGACGCTCTCGCGGGACGCTCGCTTGCCCTGCTCGGGGGAGCGGCCGCGCTGCTGGTCGTCGTCGTGGTCGCCGCGAGCACGCTCCCCGGCGGCGCCGGCGGCCCCGGCAACGGCATGCCCGAGACGGCGACCGACGCGGGCGCGGGCGCCGCCGGCGCACAGGTGATGGAGCGCGAGACCGCGCCCGCGGCGGAGGGCGCCGGGGTGCATGTGGGGGAGCCCGCCCCCGGCGTTCCACCCGTGGGGCCCGCGAAGGGACGGCGGCTCGTCCAGCGCGATGCCCAGCTCTCTCTCTCCACCGATCCCGATCGGGTCCGTGACGTGGCCGACGAGGTGATCTCGGCGACGCGCTCGCTGGGCGGGATCGTCGCCTCCTCGCAGGTCAGCGAGCGGGGGCAGCAGGCGAGCGCGAGCCTGGCCCTGAGCATCCCCGCCGAGAGCCTCGACGCAGCGCTGGACCGGCTCACCTCGCTCGCCCACGTGGAGTCGATGAGCGAGGGGGCGCTCGACATCACCCGCTCCGTCAACTCGGCGCGCGACCGCCTCCGGGACGCCCGCGCCGAGCGCGCCCGCCTGCTCGAGGCGCTGCGCTCGGTGAGCGGCGCGGAGGAGGCCGCGGAGCTCCGCAAGCAGATCGCCGCGGCCCGGCGCCGGATCGGGCGGGCGCGCTCGCGGCTGGCGAACGAGACCCGACGGGCGCGCTACGCGCAGCTCAGCGTCACCGTCCGCGGCGTCGAGGGCTCGGGCGCCGGCCGATCCCTTTCGGAGTGGCTGGAGCGGGCGCTCGACGTGCTGCGCGCCGTCGCCGGGGTGATGCTGATCTCGGCCGCGATCCTGATCCCGCTGGCGCTGCTCGGCGCCCTCGTCTGGCTGCTCGCCGCCGCGCTACTGCGGCGGCGGCGGGAGCGGGCGCTCGACGATCAGCCGTCGTAGGGCTCGAACTCGCTCTTGCGCGCCCCGCAGACGGGGCAGAACCAGGTGTCGGGGATGTCCTCGAACTCAGTGCCCGCCGGGATCCCGCCGTCGGGGTCTCCCTCGGCGGGGTCGTAGACGTAACCGCACGAGGTGCAGATCCACTGCTGCTTGGGCGCGTCGCTCATCCGAGCTGGGCACCCTAACGAGTCCGGCGGGGGATCGCCCCGATGATGGCGGGCGCCATGCTCTGCCGCCGAGGGCCGCGTTCTCGCCGGCCCGCGACCGCGGGTGGCGAGGTGGGAGCGACACGCGCCCTCTCAGGGCCACTTTCGCTGCCAGTTCCGGCGCCGGCGGGGTATGGGCGGGCTGGCCTAGAGTCTCCGGGACCGTGAGCACCTCCGTCGCTCCCCGTCCCGCCGCCACGGTGATCCTCCTCCGCGACGCCGGAGGGCCGGGCGCCGGAACCGAGGTCCTGCTGGTCCGCCGCGTGAGCAGCGCGCGCTTCATGCCGGGCGTCTGGGTCTTCGCCGGCGGGGCCGTCGATCCCGCCGACCGCCAGGCCGCGGCGCGCGCCGCCGGCCCGGCCGTGGACCGCGACGAGCTCGCCCACCGGATCTGCGGGGCACGCGAGGTCGGCGAGGAGAGCGGAGTCGCGATCGGGCCGGGGGCCCTCGTTCCCTGGTCGCGCTGGGTCACGCCGGAGGGCCTGCCGATCCGCTTCGACACGCGCTTCTACGTCGCCGGGCCGCTGGCCGGGGCCCGGGCCCGCCCCGACATGGCCGAGGTCGATGCCGCGCTGTGGCTCGCTCCCGGGGCGGCGCTCGCCGAGCTGGCGCGCGGCGCCCTCGAGATCTCGTTCCCGACCGTGCGCCACCTCGAGGAGCTGCGCGATCTCGGCAGCGTCGACGAGGTCATGGCGGCGGCGTCCGGGCGCGACATCGAGGCGCTGACCCCGCGCGTGGTCGGCAGCCCCGACTCGTTCGAGGTCCTGCTCCCCGGCGACCCCGGCTACGCCGACTAACCGCCGCGTCGCAGGCGCCTGCCCCCAGCTCGTCACCCCGAGCGCGCTCACCCCCACCGACCTTGCAGAAACCCGTGCGATGCCCCGGATAGGTGCAAGGTCGGCGTTTTCAGCCCTCCCGTTTCATCGAACGCTGACCTTGCCCACGAACGCTGACCTTGCCGAAACCGGCGCCATGTCGGGATAAGTGCAAGGTCGGCGGTTCAGCCTGCCGCCCGGCGCCTCGACCTTGCAGAAACCCGTGCGATATCCGGATAGGTGCAAGGTCGGCGTCCGGGGCGCTCGCCGGCCCTCCCTCCCCACGTCGTGAACCCGGGGAACGGGTCAGACAGGCGCCCAGGGTTGGATTCGCGACGGGTCGTGGCGTCGGGAGGCTCCAGGTGGGGCTAGGCGGGGAAGGCGGCCTGGCCGGCGTTCCAGGGTCCCGGGGGATGCGTGGTCGCGCCGCCCTCCCGCAGCTCGGCGTGAAGGCGCTGAAAGAGGCGCGCCGCGGCGGCGAGCGCCAGCTCCAGCTCGGCGCCCGTCAGCTCGCGCAGCCGCCAGAGCAGGTAGAGCTGGCGCTCGGAGGCGCCGAAGTCGACCTCGCGATCGATCGTCGTCGCCCAGTCCAGGAGGCTCGGGCTGAACAGCTCCCGCAGGGCGATCGGGTCGTGGCCCTCCGGCACGGTCGCCAGGAAGCGCCGGTTGAACTCGACGCTCTCGAACTCGACCCGCAGGCGGCTCAGGCGCCGCAGCTGCTCCGCCGGCGTGGCCTCGATCGACTCCACGTCGAAGGCGGGGACGACGCCCGTCAGCTCCGGCATGTGCGCCTTGACCAGCAGCGCGCCGGGCAGGATCGCGCGCCCGCCCAGCAGGCTCCCCTCCTCGTGCTCGGCGGCGT